>DATMYS010000538.1:0-9981 GCA_035560835.1 Methanosarcina sp. | reverse complement strand
AGAGTATATAGATATAGTAGAAGGCATTTGAACTTTCTGCCGAAAAACGGAAAAACGGTTAACCAAAAACGAAAAACTCTCGGGAGTGTAAAACGCTATGTCTATGGAAGAAACTATTCGTTATGTCGAATCAGTTGTCGTGATCGGCGTTTTAATTCGTGATCGGCGTTTTAATATATGTCGGAGCTGTGTGTTTAGACAAATTATCTGCCGCATCTCTCATTAACAGTACTGGGGCATTCAACGGGACAGCCGCCCAGATAGCAAGCCTCTGGACCAGCTCAACCGGTATAATTGCAACCATCATTATCATAGGGGCTGCAGCCATTATTATAAAAATGGTAATGAGCTTCCGCAAGGGCGGCGAATAAACGGATTGATTGGTTTTCGTTTGAGCCATCAGGGGAGATTCGCCACCTCCCCCCTCCAATGTTACTTCTTCTGATACGGTTTTCTGTGGCTTCAAGGCTGGTCACATCCGCCCCATCTCTTTCTAATCATCGTGCGCGACTTAATAATTTTTTTCTATTATAGAATCATAATTATCATGCAATCGCTATCGGCATACTATATTAAATTTGCGAAACTTTTAAATATTAGAGTAACACATTTACATAGGGAGTTGAAGATATGCCTGTGAAAAAAATTACAAAGTTAAATGCTGGTGGAACACTAGGATTAACTATCCCTATCGCGATTTGTAAACAGATGGAGCTAACCGCTGATGATTTCGTCAATATTTCAGTCGTGAGGAATACTCTTCATATTACAAAAGTTAAAATTGAGTGATCGGTTCCGGGGGGTTCCGATATGAGCAAAACAGAGTCAGTAAAAGAAGAAAATGTAATTTTACTTGCAATCAGAAAGCATTGCCTTCACTGCATGGGCGGGGACAAAGAGCTTGTGGACAACTGTCCGGCTGATTGGAATTCAGGAGTGTCTGCTTGCACCCTATGGGGTTACAGGAACGGACCGCTTACTCACGCGAAACGATACAAGAAAAGGTTACTATCAGTGATAAGCGCAAATTGCAGGAACTGCCTGGGGAAAGCAAAAGAAGTCAGGGAATGTACCTGTGACGGTAGGGGAGGATACCGAAAATGCACTTTGTATGATTACAGGCTTGGGACGAAGGGTGGGATATAATGCCACACGATGAGCCATTTTACAAGTGCCCCAGGTATTCGAAGTGCTCTATAAACAACTGCCCCTTGTTCCCTGGGTATACGCATGAAAATGATGTTGAGAAAGTCTGCAGATTGGATGAAGCGGAACTCGCCAAACTGCAAGGATGAGATATTTCTGAAACCTATTGTTTGACTCAAAAAACTTTCAAAATACGCAAAAAAGAAGGCTTAATCACCCTCCTTTTTCCCTATCTTTTGATGGAGCTATGGTGGAAGGTACAAACACATTACCCAGAATTCCCGTACAGTTACAAAGAAATGGTTTTTCGTTATTAAGAGAAACGAAATCGTTAGAAAATGGCGACTGTTAGAAAAGGAACGATTTATATGAAATCATTCGAACTTTACGCTTTGTCGTTTATCGAACCCATTGACGTGATCGACGCACTTGACCACGAAAACGCCGAACTTATCCAGTTGTTGAACGCGTTCGAGGAAATCCGAGAAGAACTGCTCGCTAGTGGTGTCTCGATGGCGGAAATGGCGAAAATGCGAAGTTGAAACAAGTATTTGAAACCAGCTCGGATATCGCGGACGCGCTCAACCAACATAGAAAAACCATTGACGACGCCGAATTGATCGAAATGGCGAGATCGGGGAAGGACTGTGCTGAAATTGCGCAGGTAGTGGGTTTCAGCATCGTCGCGGTTCGAGAAAGATTGAGAGCGCGTGGGGTTCAGGTACATCGGTTTCAAGAATGCATGGGAGGAAATTCCCGAACTTACTGAGGAAGAACGCAAAAATAAACCTATTATCCTACCCGACGTGTGATGAATCGCTACAGTGGGAAACAAACACCTTAACTTTTTCATGTGACCCCCACCGGACACCATGTCCCACTGACCACCAGACCACCCGACGACATCATTTCCCTCCTTTTCTTCTCATATTGTCGTTGTCGCCGAAAACCACTATCGACTAAAAAAGTGCGTATTCTCCCTATAAGTTACTTAAAAAGGGACGAGACGGCGGTGTCGCCGTCGTTGTTGAAAGTTTAAATCTAATAAATATGTTAAAAATCGCTATCAGTGTTAGAAATGTCTGACAAAAAGTGAAGAATATTTTACATTATATCAAGTGTCGTTTACGTCGTTTTTGTGTCACTGGCATGTCGCTGAAGTTGCGTTCAATTGCGTCTATTACGAGGGGAGTCAATGAATAATGTTTCCTCTCAATCAAGCTAATAAACCGTAACTCTTGATTATATATATCCAAACAAGATTTATAAAATTTAAACTTGAAGAGACTTAGAAATACCTTCGAATCCATATAAAACATCGCAAAGGTTTGTTGACACCCTCCTACAAAGTCAACAATATAAACAGTTTTATGTATCAAGTATAACCGGGGGCTGGTCACCCCCAAAAATTCTAATTAAGCGGGTCTTCCGTTCCCGGACTCACAAATCACCTACCGCTTGCACTTTTCACACTATCTCGTGCAGGCGGGTCACTTCCAATTATCACTCTCTTTTTGTTTTTCTCTTCTAAGTGATCGAGCAGGTCACTGAAACCCCCGGAAGAAAGCCGCGGTATTCAACCCCACTGTATCTGGAAGGCGGCAGTATCCTTCCAACCCATGACCATATTCATGAACAAACTGGTTATCTGGTTTCAGGTAAAATCATTATGACCATCGGGGAAGAAACTTTTGAGGTAGAATCTGGGGATTCCTGGACTATTCCAGGTGGCGTAGCCCATGGTGTTGAAATACTGGAGGATTCCATAGCTATCGAGGTATTTTCCCCCAGAAGGGATGAGTATATGAAACAATGAAGCTTCAGTCAAGCGATAATGTACTGAGATGATAATTCATTGTACACTTTTAAATTCGTGAAATCGACTGACTGCGGCAGGTTAAGTTCAGATGAAGTATCTTTATATGAAAACTATTTCTTGATTTGGCCTGGTATCTGGCAGATATTCAGGTCAAACTCGATTTTTCAGGCCGATTTTTCAACTGTTGACGTTGAGAACTCCTTGCTTTTGAGTTTTCTTGGTATGTGGTCGCTCTCTTTTCGACTCTTGTACTCGAAATATGCGATAAATTCGTTTTCATCTCAAGGTTGACTTCAAGCATGAAAGCTTTCTTAGCTCCGTTTTTACGATCTTTAGCTTCATGACAGTATTTTCAAACCAAGATCCAGTGCTGGGGCTGAAGCTCCACCCTAACACCCAAATTAGACCTCTAACTTTCCTTTGCTTATAATTTTTCCAGTAAGAGCAATGGACAGCAGAGACATAACGGTAAGAACTAAAACCAGCAAATTGGCAAGCTTGTCGTTTCCTGCCTGAAAAGCGCTGTATATCGAAATCGACATCGTGTTCGTTTTTCCTGGGATATTCCCTGCAAGCATGAGAGTGGCGCCAAATTCTCCAACAGCGCGCGCAAAACTGAGCACCAGGCCTGCAAGAATGCCTCTTCTTGCAAGAGGCAAAGTTATCAGAAGAGCAGTTTCAATCTCGCTTCTTCCAAGAATGTAAGCTGCATATTCAAGCTCTTTATCTACAGATTCAATGGCGGCCTGTGCGGTTCTTACCATAAGGGGGAGGGAAACCGTATAGGCCGCAATAACTCCAGCTTGCCAAGTAAACAGGATTCCAGTGCCCGTAATGCTGTAGATTAATTGTCCAATGAGTCCGTTTTTACCTACTATGATTACCAGAAAATAACCGATTACCGTAGGTGGAAGTATCAGAGGAAGTGTTATCAACAGCTCTGCGAGCTCTTTTCCCCGGAAAGCACGCCTTGCAAATATATAAGCCAGGAACACCCCGCTGCATAATACGAGAAAGGAAGAGATAGCAGCTATCCGAAATGTAATAGATATAGGAAACCATATCTGGTCAAGAATTGGAGTCATATTTTATTCCGTTATTTGGATAATGCCTTGAATCCGTACTTTTCCAGTGTTTCCTGCCCTTCTTTTCCTGTAACGAAATCAATGAATTCCTGTGCGTCTTCTTTGTATTCGGAAGAAGAAACTACGGCTATCGGGTAGTTTATAGGAGTACTGACAGATACATTTGTAACGATTTTGATGGTTCCTGGTTTTGCAGTCATTGCGTCACTCATGTATACAAAACCTGCGTCAACTTCTCCTCTTTCCACGTATGTGAGTGCTTGTTTGACGTCTTCAGCAAGTACGGCCTTATTTTCGACCTGACTCCACAAACCCGCTTCAGTCATTGCGTCACGTGTATAATTTCCGACAGGGACTGTATCTGGATTTCCAATGCCGATTTTCTTAACTTCAGGGTTAGTAAGATCTTTCACGTCAGTGATATTAAGGGTGCTGTTTGCAGGGACAATAAGTACAAGTGAATTCTTGACAAAATTCTTCCTTGAACTGTTGTCGATAAGGGTCTCATTGGCAAGGGTGTCCATGTTTTTCTGGTCAGCTGAAGCAAAAACATCCGCAGGAGCTCCTCCCTCAATCTGCTTACGCAGGTTACCTGAACTTCCAAAATTGAAATTCACATCTATGTCGGGATTTTCGGTTTCAAACTCGGATTCCATATCTGTAAAGGCCTCAGTAAGGCTGGCAGCTGCAGATACTGTAATCGTTTCAGGCTCCTGCCCAGAAACCTGAGTTTCGTTTGCAATTGGGGCAGTCGTTTCGTTTGTAGCTTTGTTTCCATTATCAGTACATCCTATTGCAAGGAACACACCTAATAGTACTAACAGAACTATCAGTTCTTTTCTCATAATTTCACCTACACAAAATAGTTTTTATAATAATTACTTACGTAGTTGAACTCGAATTGATAATAGTAAACTTGCGGCAGTACAAATTACCTCTCTATTTTTTTTCGCATCTATATTCTCTGACAATAGTAATAGTATACTAGAAATTGTGTTACAAACAAGGCGTTATGTTTAATAAAACATAACGTTTTTCTTCCTTGACTTTAATAGTATAAGAAGATTCCCGGTGCGGATCTTATGAAATATCTTAAGGGTTGATGTGTCTCTCGATAAGCGGTTTTATAGCGTGATTCCAGGGAAATGGAATAGTAATAGACAAAATAAGAGAAAATTAACCAAAATTTAAACCTTGTTTACCAAGTTAAGCCTTCTGGATTCCGAATAAACTTTTGTGAACTCCGCGCCAAGCGTAATCATAATCGAAGAATAGTAAAACATCAGAAACAACCCTATAACAGACCCTATTACTCCATATACACTTGCAGGGTTGCTGTATGTAAAAAGGAGTATAGTAGCGTATTTTCCGATTGTTACAAGAACTGCTGTTACGAGAGCCCCTACAAAAATGGACTTGAGATCCAAACTCTTATCAGGAAGCATTTTATACACCAGGATAAAAAACAGCACAAGAATAAGAAAACTGGCTATTGAACCGGTATAATCCGCAATTGCAGGAGAAAACGGGAGTAAATACTGGAATAGGTTTGAAATCGTATAAAAAATTCCTTCAACAAAGATACTCATTACGAGTAGGCCCCCAAAAAGAATAACAATAACAAAAGACGCCACAGCGTCCTTTATAAAATCCTTAATTGTATTAGCTTCCGCAGGTTTAATTCTCCAGGCTTGCTCAAGGAAATTTTTCAACTGCCTGAAAATGTTACTTGCGCTCCAGAGCAGTAGAATAAGCCCGATTAATGCGCTTATTGACAAGGAGTTGAAGTCAGGAATGCGTTCAAAAAGTAAAATTATCATATTTCTCATGCTTTCGTCTATAAATCCTCCCAGGTAATTGAGTATGGTTTCCTGAAGCTGTTTTGACTTCAAAAAAACACTGCCTATAGATACCGAAAGTAACAGGAGGGCAGGAAGGCTCAATATAAAATAAAATGCAAGTGCGGCACTATAAGTTAATGCATTATCTTCCCACCATTCCTTTATCGTTCTGGCAATGAGATTTCTTACGTATCCCTCTCTTATGTACCCCCGGCTCATATTTCCCCCAATATATAATGCATTGCACTTTTATTAAAAAGTTCTTATTAAATTTTTGTAAAACTTTATCTTCTTTTGCAGAAATTAACAACTTATAAACGAATGCTGAGATAATAATCGAATTAAAATCGGATGTAAAAGACTGAGATATTCTTGAATACGCATAGCTGGTTAATGGTAGTAAACTGGTTAAGAGGGGTAGCTGTTGATTCGAGTAAAAAGAGTTTACAAACAGCCATCCGATCAGGATGGCTTCAGAATACTTGTGGACAGACTCTGGCCTAGAGGACTCAAGAAAAGTGAAGCAAGGCTTGATCTTTGGATAAAAGAAATAGCTCCCGAAGACAGGCTCAGAAAATGGTTTTCTCATGATCCTGAAAAATGGGAAGAGTTCAGGAAATGCTACCTTAAAGAACTGGAGCAAAAAGAAGAGTATATACAGAAACTACTCGGAAAAGCGAGAGAAAGCGATCTTACCCTGCTCTATGCTGCAAAAGATGAGATTTTTAATAACGCTACAGTTCTAAAGGAATACCTGGAATCCAGATTAAAAAGACAGTAGCTTTGAAAGCCTAAATTGAATCTAAAAGTTGGTAATAAGGGCTGGAAAACAGGGAATAAGGATTGGAAAATTTTTGCAGGTAAATTTCTTGCTTTAATCCCGTATTTCAGGTTAATTCCGTACTTTTCATTCCTTTTAGTTTTTTAAAAATAGTTTTCTAATGCTTAAACATGGAACTTTTCATTGAAAATTACAGAAAAAAATAGGGTTGCCGGACCTTCAAAGAGAAGGATTGCCGGCTTTTCCTGCACCAGAGCCAAATCATGCTGCAAGGGCTTTAAGCGGTTCGGGGATGTGGAGGCTGATATTGTACCTGATATTCTTCCGAATCTCGCCTATCATCTTTATCTCACTGTTGTCCAGGATTCTTGCTCTGTGGACAATCAGGAAATATCCGCCTATGAAGGCTGCATACTCCCAGGGTGCTCCGGTAAGCAGATGAGCACTCTTGGCTGCGAGCATGGCCCCCACCAAGAAGACAACGATGAAAGATAATTTCTTGTACATCGGAGTGAACGGATGCATATTTTGCTTTTTCCAGGCCCTTAAAGTCATCAGGACTTCGATTGATACAAAGGACACTGCAGTCCCTATAGCTGCACCTACCATACCATACTCAGGTATAAGCATGAAGTTGATGACGATATTAATGCCTGCACTTGCTACTGAGCACTTCATAAGGAAATCCGAGTCCCCAGAGGCTAACAGGGTATGATAGTTAAATCCGAAGTATGAATTTGCTATGAATCCCAGGGCAAGGATACGCAGGGCTGTGGCGCCGCTTACATATTGTGCTCCGTAGAGTTTTGTGATAAAGTATTCAGGGTATACAAATATCAGTGCAAAGAGAGGGAATGTAAGCAGGAAACACCATTTAGTCATTACGGCATAGATTGAGCCAAGTGGAGCAGTCTCGTTTTGACCCCAGAGCTTGGATGTAACAGGGACATAAACAAAGCCCATGGAAGATACTACCAGAGACAAGAAACCTACAAGAGGATATACTGCATTGTAAATCCCAACAATTTCAGCCGACTTAAAATAGCCGAGCATTATTGTATCTATCCAGCTCATGATGTTGAGCAGAGTCGCAGTTATCAAAAGTGGGAATGAATACCTTATCAACTGCCTGGTCGTACTACTGAACTGAATTTTCCGTTCTTGCTTGACTGCTTGCTTGGTTGGCGGCTTCTTTATGAAGTACACGGACATTATTCCGAAAGTAAAGACCATTGAAAGCAGATCCGCAAACACAACTCCTTTCAGGGAAAGCCCTACGAATACGGCAACGGAAGCAAATCCGAGCAGGGATACCGGCCTTATTATGTTGTAAAAATACATGTTAACACTCGTACGGTCGAATCCTCTGTAGATCGCTACTGTCAGGTTCAGAAGTATAGTAAACGGAACCGCAAAGATCAGAATCTTCACTATGGACAGGATTTTGCCCTGTGCGTCAAAGCCATTTCCTGCCAGAGTATGGAACAGGGAAGGCGATACCAGAATTGAAAGCAAGCCTGCAATCAAGCCCATAATCATGGCTGAGATTATTAATTCATGTACCTTCTGTTCCTCATGCCTGCCCCTGAAGAAGGCGATATATCTTGGAACTCCTTCATTGAGTCCAAGGGTTGCGATTGCACCTGTAATCGAGATCACGGTAAGTGCAAGGGAGTAGGTGCCAAAGTCGGCTGGTGCGAGATGCGATGTGAGTATTTTTTTAGTGACGATGTCGAGAAGCATCCCGATGAGGGTTCCTGCAAGTATTACACCGGAGCCTGCCACTATGCGGTTGACTGAGTCGTTAACTGACATGTTAACACCGTTTTATTGCGGTTAGTTCCCGACTTCCTGGGTCAACGGGCAGGAGCAATATTCGTTTGTATTGCCGGTGACTACTTGTAAACGGTTCTCAATCAAATGCAGGTTAAAGCCTGATATATCTTTCTTTGCAGTTTGCAGGAGAGCTAAGCCTGGCTCTTCAGCCTTGCAGGTACTATCAGATAGGGTACTGTTACTGTATGTGATGAAAAGTCTTATTTCGGGGTTTAGGGTTTCAAAGTCAGCTGTTTCGAATTCCTTTAAACAGCTGTAAGTTTTAAGTTTGTCCGTATATCGGTCTTTTTGTTCAACTTCTTGTCTGGCTGCCCCTTTCTGAGCTTCCAAGACAAGGTCTATTTCGGGTTTCTTGATAAGCTGCATGATTTCTTACGACCTTTAGATTGGATCGGAGCTAATTCTTCTATTGGATCGCGGGATCAACTTCCAGGTTGGATCAAGGGTTGAGTCCTGTTGGGTACCAAATTGGCTCGAATGCGGATCTTGGACTAATCCTCGGTTGGGTGCCGAATATTCGAAGCTGGCTTTGGGTTAAGTCAGGAGGATCCCTATTGGATAGCATGTTGGATTGGGTTGAATCCAGGAGAACCGCTGTTGGATCGCAGGTTGGGTTTTAGGTTGAATCGCAGTTTGAATTTGGGTTAGATCCCGGGTAGGATCTCTGTGAATTGCAGAGTGAACCCTATGTATGATTCAGGGTTGGATTATGGAAGACGGATCTAAGTTTTTACCCGCCTTGCGTTAATTCTGATTTGCTTCTGACAGTTTGCTTCTTATTTCAACAGACATCCTGTCTGCTTTTCAAAGTTCGGAATCTGTTTTTGTACGCCTGGATCAGCTTACAAGATTCATTGAGCCTTTTTTCTTTTTAACTCCAATTATCCGTAATCAATTTAGCTGTTTCAGGGCTGGCAGAGCAAATTTCAGATTATTATCGTTTTTCTTAAACTTGAAGGGCAAAGACTCATTAAATATCTTTTAAAATTCCCCCCAGATTTCCATGGAGTACCTCATCGACTAGATATAAAAGCTTTTTGGAATCATCCCTGTATTATCATAATTAGGTAAGATGGCAGTCTGAAGGAAACCTTATTCGATATGTTTCCTGTCAGGAATCTACTGGATGCCGGTTCTCAGCTTTTGCAGCTTTTAACCGGATGCAATTTTCAAAGCAATTTAAAGCCTTAGATTGAGGAAACAAGTCCTCATGGAGGTTTGAATCTCTATGGAAATTCGATTTGCACATTCCGGATAATCCCAATTTATTTTGTTCGGTCAGAAGTAATCTTGACGAAGAGGAATTTTTTCCGGTATTATTCAGGTGCAGTCATGATAGAGAAAAATGTTTCCGAAGATAAGGATATCTCGAAACAGAACTTTCAAAACATCATTATACCATCTTGATAATTTTTTATAATTTCCTCGAAATATTTTTTTTTCAAATGACGCGATGGGATTATTATAATTTAC
>DATMYS010000537.1:0-7137 GCA_035560835.1 Methanosarcina sp. | reverse complement strand
GTAACTACATATCGGACAGTCTTTACTGGTGTTACACACTAGTTTATAGAGAAGATAAGGAACGAAAATTTTTATTACTTATAAAAAACAGAGGATACGACAGGTCGACAAATGAGAGTTTTTAGTAGGTATCTTTGTGATAAACAGCTTAATTTAAGGAGGAATTTCTCATTTATGGAATGAAACTGTCGACCTGTCAGAGTATCATACGGATAAATGTATAAATATATTCTGATAATTATAGTTCAGTAATTATCTTACTGATAATTTTAGTAGGTTGATCGTTTAGTTACTTCTATATGTTGTCAAATAATCTTCTTAATCTAAATACTATCTAGTCTTTCTATATATAAAACATCTAAAACCCCGTATTAGATGCTTATGACAAATATTGTTGTTATACGCACGTATTTTTTTCAGTCAATTCGCCCTTAAACAATTACCTGAAAAGTATATTTTTTAACCGGATTTAAACAAATATAATAAGCGCTGTCAATTAGCGAAAGGTTCTTTGAATTTCACTAATTATTACCAGTTCAAACATATGTGTGAATTATATACACAGACTTGGGGCAACCTCCATTTATCGAGAATACATATGACAAAAGTATCATAACTACCAGGTTAAGCGTGAAGGGATGCAAAGGTATGGTCACAAATAAAATTACAAGCAGAAAGAAAATACAAGCGCCAATAGGTAAACAGATACCAAAAGGGAAACAGGTGCTAAAAGGGAAAAAGATACCAGAAGAGAATACGAAACAGGAAGGGGAACTAGAACCAAAAGGAAAACAAGAGATAGAAGAAAAAACGAAACTCGAAGAGCAACAGAAACAAAAAGAAAATTTTCCTATCGTGGGCATCGGAGCGTCGGCTGGCGGGCTTGGTGCATTCGAAGCCTTCTTTTCAGGTCTTCCCAAAGACGTCAGTCCTGGCGTGGCCTTTGTAATAATACAGCACTTGGACCCAAAACACAAGAGCATCCTCAGTTCTCTAATAGAGCGCTACACAAACCTGCCTGTTTACGAGATTGAGGAAGGGATGGATGTCAGACCTAACTGCATCTACGTTATCCCGCCTAACAGCGACCTGGTGTATCGTGAGGGTTTGCTCCACTTACTGAAACCTGCCGAGCCGCACGGTCATCGAATGCCTATAGATTTCTTTTTCCGCTCGCTGGCTGAGGAAAAGAAAGAGCAAGCCATCGGGATTGTGCTCTCGGGTACAGGCAGTGACGGAACGCTGGGAATACGGGCAATCAAGGCTGAAGGCGGCATGGTAATAGCGCAAACTCCCGAATCCAGCGAGTATGATAGCATGCCACGCAGTGTCATAGACACAGGTCTCGCAGATTATATTCTGCCGCCGAAAGGAATGCCTGCCCAGCTCATTGCCTATATAACTCAGGTTTTTGGGAAACCATCTCATCCGGCTACCAAGACAGAAGATTCGATGAACAGGATATTTAACCTGATGTTTTCCCAGACAGGTCACGACTTTTCCCGTTACAAAGAGGGCACCATCACCCGGCGCATTGAGCGGCGTATGGCTGTCCATGCCATTAAGCGTTTAGATGAATATGAGCATTTTTTAGAGCAAAAACCAGCCGAAGTAGAAGCGCTTTTTCGCGATTTTTTGATCAGCGTTACCAGTTTCTTCCGTAATCCAAAGGCGTTCGATGCGCTTCTGGAAGAAGTTATCCCGCAGCTCTTTGTCGGAAAGCACCTGGATGAAACGATACGGATCTGGGTGCCAGGCTGTTCCACAGGCGAAGAAGCTTACTCTATCGGCATATTGCTCCAGGAGCATATGGAGACATTGAGACGAACTTTCAAGATACAGATTTTTGCAACGGATATTGACAGTCGTGCTATCGAACGTGCCCGTGCCGGTATATACCCTGCCAGCGTTGCTGTCGATGTCTCGCCAGAAAGACTGGAACGTTTCTTTGACGTGGGTCCGGACGGCAACTACCGCATTCGTAAAAATATCCGTGAAATGGTAATCTTTTCCGAGCATGACCTTATCAAAGATCCGCCTTTCTCCAAACTCGACCTTCTAAGCTGCCGCAATGTACTGATTTACATGGACGCGGAACTGCAGAAGAGACTTATTCCTCTCTTCTATTATGCACTGAACCCTGGAAAGTTTCTCTTCCTTGGGTCTTCCGAAACCATTGATGGGTTCACCAACCTTTTTGACACGCTGGACCGCAAGACGAAGCTATATCAGAGCAGGCAGAATGTTGGAGCTGAGCAGTTACATTCCATTGTGGGATATATCCCACCAAGACTGGAGCCGAAGGGGATTCAAACAAAGCAAAGGGAGATTCCTGTCAAAGGCAAACCAAAATTTCGCGAGTTGACCGAAAATATTTTGCTTCAAAATTACGCCCCTGCAGGTGTGCTCGTAAACGAAAAAGGTGACGTCCTTTATATACACGGACGTACCGGCATGTACCTGGAACCGGCTCCGGGAGAAGCTGGAATGAATATTCTGAGCATGGCCCGCGAGGGACTGCAACAGAAACTGACTAATGCCCTTCAAAGAGCGAAAACTGATAACAAGCCGTTATTCTACTCCGGAGTGCAGGTCAAAACCAACGGCGATTTTACCAGTGTTAATCTGGCGGTAAAACCCGTGGCTGCAACTCCTTACGCAGCAGAAGGGCCAGGTCTCCTCCTGGTCATTTTTGAGGAGCCTACAAAATGGGAGCAGAAAAAAACCGAGGAGGAAGTTTCCAGTGAAGGAAAAGGCGAAAGTTACGATAGCACAACGGAAACTGACAGACGAATCTTGAAGTTGATGGAGCAGCTGCGGATCAAGAAAGAAGAACTCAAAGCCGCCAATGAGGAGCTGCAGACTTCTACAGAAGAACTCAAATCATCCAACGAAGAAATGCAGTCGGTAAATGAGGAGTTACAGTCAACAAACGAGGAACTGGAGAGCTCAAAAGAGGAACTGCAGTCAGTTAATGAAGAATTGGCTACGGTCAATGCCGAACTGCAAAATAAGGTTTCTGATCTGTCTCAGGCAAATAACGATATGAACAACCTGCTTTCAGGCACGGATATAGGCACCATCTTCGTGGATTATGGAATGCGCATTATGCGTTTCACTCCTACAGTTACAAATGTGGTCAACCTGATCCCTACCGATGTGGGACGACATATCTGGGACATTGTCTCGAATATTCTGGGATATGACCGCCTGATAGAAGACATAAAAGAGGTACAGGAGAAACTGACCTCAAAAGAAATTGAAGTTCAGACCCGGAATGGGATGTGGTTCCTGATGCGTATCAGACCTTATCGCACCCTTGATAATGTTATCAAAGGAGCTGTAATTACTTTTACAGACATTACCGAGTTAAGACGGTCGAGGGAATTACTGAAGAAGTCCGAAGCTATTAAACGCCTGGCTGTGGTTGTGCGCGATTCGAATGATGCTATAACTCTGCAGGATCTGGAGGGAAATATCCTTGCCTGGAATCCAAGAGCTGAACATATGTACGGCTGGAACGAAGCAGAAGCTTTGAAGATGAATATCAGCAGCATAGTTCCAGAGGACAGGAGAGGAGAAGAGTTGAATACAATAAAGAGAGTTAGCCAGGCTGACGTTCTGGAACCCTACAGCACTCAGAGGCTCAGCAAGGATGGCAGGATAGTGAACGTGTGGCTGACTGCCAGTTCATTGGTGGATAAAAACAATAATATATACGCTATTGCAACTACAGAGCGGGAAATTAAAGAACAAAGTATGGAAAAAAAAGACCATGATTAAAAAAGAGATCTGTCCGACCGATACCGGTATCCCTCAGGTCGGCAGATAGACGTGGGTAAAGACTATCTGTGGGAGTGCAAAATCTCCCCTACCATAATTACCCCTTTATCTGTCCCTCAGCCCTGTAATAAGCGCAATCTATCTTACCACGGCTGGTCTCTATCTGAACGAATTCATACAAATCTTTTTGTTCTCTTTTTACATCGAGGATAATACTTTCAAGCTCTCCTTTTCAATATTAATTATCTCTGTGCCCCGCAGCTTTGTGCCTCTCAATCCCGTACCCTGCATAAATAATAGTTAAATTATTACTTATTTAGTCTCTTTGGATAACATTAAATTTTTAATAAGTGAACCATTGATAATGTTGATAGAAGCAAGACATGATAATCAAGTATTAAGTCAACTGTTCCTCAAGAACGTAATAGATGGATAATCTGTACCGGGTTATGATCTTTCAGTTACTTCGAAAATAATTATGAACTCAGTTCCATGATCTCGATTAAGCTTGATTTCTCCATCCAGTTGATCGACTAGAATGTTCACTAACTGCAGCCCCAGCGATTCGACATTTTCCAGTTCTATATTTTCAGGAATTCCTTTTCCGTTATCTGAGATTGTCAGGTTGAAAAGAGATTTATGCGTTTTATTATCATCTTTTTCCTTGCAAAGCCTGATTCTAATTTCTCCCTCTTCGTCTTTGGTAAATGCATACTTGAGGGAATTGGAGACGAGTTCGTTAACAATTATTCCTAAAGGGACAGCAATATCCATATTAAAGAAGGCATTATTTTCCAGACCCATGTAAAGACTAAGCTTTTCATTGTTAAGGCTGTAAGTCTGGAAAAGATTTTCAACTAATTTTCGAAGGTATGCAGAAAAGTCCAGCGTATCCATTCCTTCTCCTTTATATAATTCTTCGTGGATAAGAGACATTGAGATTACCCGATTCTGACTTTCCTTGAAAGCTTCAATAATCTCTGCAGTAGGAGCTGTCTCCTTATCTCTGAACTTTTCAGCCTGGAGATCAAGCAGGGAAGAGATTACCTGCAGGTTATTCTTAATTCTATGGTGAATTTCTTTTTTGCGAGCAGTCTCAATATTTTCAAGAAAGTTCTCTGTATCTTTTCTCTCGGTTACATCATAAATTGTACCTTGATAGAACTCCAGCTTTTCATCTGCATTTTTAATTTTCTGGTAAATTTCGTGAACCCATCTGATTCTTCCATCCTTGTGTTTTATACGATACTCGACATTCCCATAACCTGTCGATCGAAAGTTTCGAACCTTTTCCTCTTCTTTGAGGACGAGAGGAAGGTCATCAGGGTGGATTATTTCTTTCCAGTTTATAAGGGATGCAAAGTCCTTTTCTCTATACCCTGTGATCTCTTCAACAGCCCCTTGCAGATACACAGGAACAAAATTTTCATCACGCTGATAGACAATGCCCTGGAAGTTATGTATGAAAGACCTGTATTTCTCTTCACTTTCTTTTACTTTTTTTAACGCAAGTTTCCAATCTGTGATATCTTTGATTACTCCGATAGCCTCATAAGGACAACCGTAAAGATTCCTGAGGTATATTCCCCTATTCTCTATGTCAACGTAAGTTCCGTCCTTTCTTCTCAACCTTAATTCTTCTTTATATTTGTCCCCAGTAACTTCCTTATTTTGGAATCTTATTCCCGTATGATTGTTATTTAAAGACTGGATATTCGTAGCCCACACATATTTGCCAAGCATCTGAAATTCTTCAAAACTAAATCCTGTGACTTCTTCTATGGCACCTTCCCAGCTGCATTTATCTGTTCGCAAGTCATAATCATAGATCAGCTGCCCTGTCTGTTCTGTTATAATTCTGAATATTTCCTCGCTTCTCTGAAGTCTTTTTGCTATCTGTTCACTTTCAGTTATATTCCTGGCAATAATTAAGGCAGCCACCGGATTTCCGAAAGCATCAAAAATCGGAGAAAAAGTTAATAAGACATTTATTATCTTGCCACCCTTTCTTGCATGTAAAGTCTCATAGTGGTGTATCCTTTCTTCAGATTCGATAAGATCAGTCAGTTCTTCTGTTTCTCCGACTAATGTGGGTGGCTCAAGGATAGAAATGGGCTTTCTCAGAACTTCTTTAGCCGAATAGCCATAAATTCGCTCTGCTCCTTTATTCCAGCTGGTAATAGTGCCATCAAGGGATTCGGTTATAATGGCATCGTCGGACAATTCAAGAATATCCGCAAGTATCTCAGTCTCTTCTATCTTATTATATCTGGCATTTTCTACCAGTTCCCACTTTCCTTCCTTTTTAATTAAAGAAAACTGATGATTTGCAATTATATCGACTATCCCGGTCGCGCTACATTTATCAAGAGGATAGGTGCAAAGAGCTATTATCCGGCACTTGCCTGTGATCCGATCCAGTTCTTCACAATCAATTCCCCCCCGATCTATTTCTTCCAGCCCAAGAATATCTTCTGTCAATCTCAAACCGTCATAGCCATTGGCTAAGGCTTGATTTAGTTTTTCAACCCGGCTGTCCAGGGCTTTTTCCAAACTGAAAATTCCGTTTTTAAAGTACCAGTCAGTGTAGGGAACAATTTCAATTTGCTCTTTTTCTAGGTAAACATCAATATAAGGAATAAGTTTCCTCAGAACTTCTTTTGTTTCTTCTACTTCTGAGGGTTGTGATGTGATCCAAATGCATGACTCATTATTTTCCAATCCTGCTTTAAAATAAGGGACCAGTATTTCCATCAAATCTTCTTTTGTCTGGTAGAATTGACAAAAATGTGTTCCCCAAAGAATATCTCCAATAATATCAATGCCAGAGACCCTACTATTGTTTCCCATTTTCTTCTCCGAAACACAATTCAAAGTAAAAAGGTCCTGTTTTATCGTTTTCAATTTATGTTATAATTGAATTTTCTTTTTATTTAGCTCTTTTTTGGTTAAATTGAAAAGTATTTTAATAGATATAAATTATACAACAGACCATTATCTTGAAGGAAAAAGCAGCAACAAAATTTGAAAGGAGGAGTTTAGGGTCAACGCATCCGTTCGCTGTACTTCTCAACAATTCTCTTCTGGTTTATGCTCCCTCAAGCAAATTGTTTTGAAGAAGGATCAACGATTCCCCAGGTGATTTTTTTTGGTGGCAGATGATATCACAGTTCTACTACCCAACTTCACCATTATACAAAATAGAGAAGTTATTTTCATTGGTCATCGGTTAAGGAAAAATCGTTATCAATTGCATTGATTTCATAAAATTTGTTAAATTATTCATCAAATGCAAAACTGGAATGTGATATCGATTTCAATTTAAACACTAAACATTTGGGTTTGAGTTTTTCC
>DATMYS010000536.1:0-2754 GCA_035560835.1 Methanosarcina sp. | reverse complement strand
CCAATTATTTCATTAATGTAATCAACTAATTGATTAATTGTGATTCTTCTACCACATGCAATATTGAAAATCCCAGTCTTCTTAGACTCACAGGAAAGAATATTGGCATCAACAACATTTTTGACAAAAGTGAAGTCCCTGCTTTGTTCTCCGTCTCCATATATCACGGGACTTTCATCATTTAGAACTGCAGTTATGAATTTTGGGATTACAGCCGCATATTGAGAATTTGGGTCCTGCCGTGGACCGAATACATTGAAGTATCTTAAGCAAACTGTTTGGAGCCCATATAATTCTTGAAAAACCCTGCAGTACATTTCTCCGGTTGCTTTCGTAATCGCATATGGAGACATCGGGTTTATGGGCATATCTTCTCTTTTTGGTAGAGTTGGCGTGTCGCCATACACTGCAGAGGATGAAGAAAATATTACTTTCTTAATTCCAGCGTCTTTTGCAGCTATCAGAACACTCAGTGTTCCTGTGACATTAGAGTCATTTGAACTAAAAGGATCTTTCACACTTCTTGGAACACTGGGAATAGCTGCAAGATGGAAAACATAATCCTTGTCTTGTAAAATTTCTGTTAAATTCAAGTCTACTATACTGCCTTTTATTACAGTTAGATTTTTGTGGTCTAATAGATGTTTTATATTTTCAATCTTACCTGTAGATTCGTTATCAATAACTGTTACTTCATTATCCTCAAGTAGCCTCTCAGTAAGATGAGAACCGATGAAACCCATTCCACCTGTAACTACTACATTTTTAGTTTTCAAATAATCCCCTCTACAAAACTACAGCTGTAAAGTTATGAAAGCTGTTGCAGTTTTCTTTTCTGGACTTCTTTTTTAATTTGCTGAATGTGGCCTCTTCCAAGAGCTTTGACTTCACAGCCAAGTTCAAAATATCGTCTGATATCTTCATCGGATAATATTCCAAAACAATCAATAACTGCGATAGGTCCACCTGCCATCTCTACAATATTTTCCGGCTCAAAATTAAGATATTCATTATGTGGAACTGCAAGAATAAGGGCTTCTATGTCTTTAATAGCTGTTGAAAAGTCACTTTCGATTTTTAGCTCTTTCAGACCTTCCTGGTTTCTGAAGAAACGTTTCCAGGACTGACCAGACGCCGGATACGTGTCCTGTTTTTCCATCTCATACCAGTGACCCACATATGGGTCATGAACGCGCATCTCAGCGCCCATTTCAGTCAGTTTCCTGACTACAATCTCGCTTCCACTGTATCTTGTATCGCCCACATCCTGCCTGTAGCTGGCCCCGCAGATAAGGACATCTGCTCCGGCTATATAGTGGCCCATATTCCGGAGAGCATCTCGCGTAAGTTCGGCTACATGAAGAGCTCTGGTGTCATTTACATCAATTGCTGTAGGAGTGATCTTGAATACTTCATCTCCGTCCTCAAAGCCCAGAATATGCTTATAAGCCCAGTAACCCAGACCTCCGTCTTTTGGAAGGCAATAGCCTCCAATACCTGGTCCTGGGAAGATTATGTTACTATGAGTTGGGCGCATTTTGATTGCATTAATAACTTTTATGAGATCGACACCATTTCTTTCCGAAAAAAGACTCCATTCATTAAGGAAAGCGAGTATCGTTGCACGGTAAGAGTTCTCAATGATTTTTGCGGTTTCAGATTCGATAGGCCTATCCATTACAGTTAGAGGGTAATCTTTAGTGTTTATTACTTCACTGAGAAATTTTTCAACCTTCGATCTTGCTTTGTCAGTACAGCCTGCACAGACTCTCCAGAAGTCACGTACACTTGCTACATAATCTCTCCCAGGCATAACACGTTCAAAACTGTGTGCAAGTAAAGGAGTTGAATCAATTCCACGCTTCTGGAACGCTTTTTTCAGGAGAGGAAGTGCAACGAATTCGGTCGTCCCTGGGGCAACAGTTGTTTCTATTAGCACAAGGCAATCGGGGCAGATGTTTTCTCCAATTATTTTCATGGAAGCTTCAAGTGCTGCCATATCGGCTTCGCCGGTTCTGACATTTCCAAGTTCACATTTTACATAATCGCACTGGATATCGACCACAACAACGTCAGCAAGTTTCAGGCATTCATTTGTGTATGTAGCTACAAGCGTTTTTGTTTCAAGAACACAGCGTTTTATAATCTCATCTACTTCTTTATCTTCTGATTTTACAGGAGATTGGCCTCTGTTGAGCAGGGGTATTTTCCAGTAACTGCGGGTACTTGGTCTCTGACAACCGATTACAAATTTGCTATGATTCCCATTTTCATCTTTCGTATCTGCAATAATTGCAGCCATTACAGCTCCGACAAATCCGACACCCATTACAACGACAATCTCTTTTCCTTCTTCACGGGCTTTGTCCACAAGATCTTTAATTCTATTAAATTCTTCTTTATATTCTTCAGGTTCAGGTATCGGAAATTCTTCTCCTTCCGGACTAATCGAATAATTTGTAATATTAGAAGTAAGGTCAACAAATCCACCCTTTTCATCCTGAAGGCTTTCTTGAACAACCGAATAATTTCTTATTTGAGAAGACATCACTTATCTCTCCGAAAATTTTCAATTCAACTGATTATTTTCTAATTAAATCTCAGACTTTATCTGGCCTCGCGCCGAGAATAATTGCAAGCTTCATAATTTTACCTTGTCTGCGCCGGGAAATCTCGCTATCTCTATTAATTTTTATTGAAAAACACTTCTTAGTTATTTGATTTATTTAATTCACGTTTATGCCTTATTCTTCG
>DATMYS010000535.1:0-4975 GCA_035560835.1 Methanosarcina sp. | reverse complement strand
TGGGGTGGCCGCTCGCAATTTGATTTGTGTAAATTATTTGCCTAATTTTATATCTTTAAGGATCTATTGTTGTTAAGGGATTGAAATCATTTTTTAAAATAGATTGCCTGAAGTTTTGTTACTGGAATTGGAATTATCCATTTGGAATGAACAAGAATAGAGCTATTTTCAGAACGAAGATATTTACAGAAATAGTTATTTTCAAGAGATAATAGGGGGATTGGATGAGACCTACGGATGATTTAAGAGAGGAGCACAAGGCTGTTAAACTGATGATAAGAATCCTTGACGGCATGTGCACAAATATAGAAGCTGGCAGAAGTGTTAAACAGGAGCACCTTGAGGAACTTGTAGAATTCATGAGGATATTCGTTGATAGATGCCATCACACAAAGGAAGAGACTTATCTTTTCCCGGAAATGGAAAAAGCAGGAATTTCAGGCGCATGGGAGTTAATAAACTCCCTTAAAGAAGAGCACGAACAGGGAAGACATTATGTCACCAGAATAGAAGACTCGGTTTCAGAAAAAGATGTGGATAAAGGACTGTCAACCATACTTGAAAATTCAAAGGCTTATATTCAGCTTCTGACTCTACATATCGAAAAAGAAGACAATAAGCTTTTCCCAATGGCAGATACCTACCTGTCACAGGCATCCCAGAAAAATCTGCTTGAGTCTTTTGAAGCTGTAGAAACTGAAATAATAGGCTATGGAAAACATGAAAAATTCCACAGGTGGCTACACAGCATGGGAGAGATTTATATAAAACCAGAGTAAGCGGCAGAGCCTCACAAAACCCTTTTTTGAAAAGGGTTAGTCAAAAAACCCTACCATTGGCGTGGTCAACAGTGAATCAGTTTAGGAAGGCAGCGAGTACAGACCCACAAGCTTTGCATGTTGTGCCTGAGGGGAAGGAGGTATCTGGTGTCTTCACTGGCCCCGCATGTGAAACAATGGATGGAGATGTCTTTTTGTTTGGGCTGTGATTCTGCTTTTTCCCGGTTAAATTCGACAGTGTACCTTTCTTCCACCGATAGTGCACCTTCGGGACATATGCCGACGCAAAAACCCATACCGTCGCAGAGCTCTTCGGATATGACCTTTGCTTTTCCGTTGATGATTTTAATAGCACCTTCGGCACAGGGTGCAATACACTTTCCGCAGCCTGTACATTTCTTTTCGTCAATTTTTACTATCATTCGTTTTACCATTAAACCGACCCCCATCGAAATATTCAATTAAAAATATATTTCAATTGTTTTGTGTGGTGAAAACCTAAAGTAAGATGTCACTGAGTGAGAGTTAAATTCAAAGATCCGGCAAATATCCTTCCCTGTACAGCGTTTTCTTATAGTCGTTTATTAACTTGCACAGCTTGCGGGTATAATTTATAAAGTCCTTGCCTGTTCCTCCTTTATATAAAAGCTTTTCAGCTTTTTCCAGAAGATCGGGATAAACGAGTACCAGTTCTTCTTTGGTGTGCAGGAACAGGGCTGAAAAATCTCTGTGGATGCTCATGCTTCTCTGGAGCAGTTCCATATCCAGGGTCTTTTCGGAGAGATAGTTTTTGAACTTCGTATAAGCATAAAAGTTTGCAATATTATGGTTTAAGGAATTTAAAATTGAATAGAGAATATTGCCTGTATTTGGAAGGGGAATATCCCGAATCTCAAGGTCTGCACCTTCGTAGTTTTCATTTTCTTCGATATTCCAGTCCCGATTTATATCATGGCTCATTTTATTACCCTAGTTTACTCTTAATTATCTAGTTTACTCTTAATTAATGACTTACTCAAATTGTATTTTCACCAAGAAAGTTTACATGAAAAATAAACTAAATAGGATGTAGCATGTCTGATGGCGTTTAACCCTGGTTTCCGGACGCAGGAACAATCCCTAGCTGTTGCATCAGACCAAGAAGGTTAGCTTCACCCCACAGCTCAATAATCTTACCGTCCTTAATACGGAAAATCTCTATGCCAGTCATAGTTATCGGTTTGCCTGTAGCCGGCAAATCCATGAAACTACCTTTGTGTACACCGCGAGCTGTAAAACGAGCAGCTACGGTATTACCCTCGGCAATCATATCTTCAACTGTTACATTGAGGTGTTCGAAGGCTGCCCTGCATGCAGTAATTACTTCATTTATTCCCTTGACTCCTGGAGAAGCAGGAAGAGGGACATGCATAGTAAAATCAGGTGACAGCAACTCGTCAGCTGCACTTAGATTTCCTTTCGAAGGGCCTTCTTCAAAGAATCGGCGAACTATATTCTTGTTCTCTTCAGTAGACATATTTCCCTCATTTGAGTGTTTATCCACCCGGCTTTTGATGTATTTCTTGCCTATAAATTTTTTTATCGAAACCCGTGTTCAGTAATGAGTACCTTCCACAACCTTTATTCCTGCATTCTGAATTGTCTTTTTTATACTTATCTCTAATACTGCATAGTTTATTATCATATAGTTTCATACTGGATACTATGTTAGGAAGTGGGGAATGGATCTTAATTGAAAATTTAAAGCCTTTAAAGCAATATCTACGCAAGTTACGCGCAGAAGGAAAGGCAGATAAGACCAGAAGTACGGCACAACACTCAATAGAGAAATTTCTTATTTGATGCGGTAACAGAAAGCTTTCAAACTTTACCCCTGAAGATGTATATGATTGGATAGACTATATATCTTCGCGCACATACACGAGAAAAGGGGAAGTCACAGAATGCTCTAATGCTACAGTATGCAAAGAAAAAACAATCATTAAGAAATTCCTCTCAGGCATAGATGAAGAACTTGGAGCAGTCATTAAATTAAAAGCTCCTAAAAATGAACTTCCTGATATACTGACTCAAGAAGAAGTTGAAAACCTCATTAATGCATGTCTACCACACTCAACCGCACATGCTTATCCTCATCTTTCATCACATTGCCAAGTAGCTTCACTATAGTTTCAGACCCAGAACCTTCATTTTCATTTCTCATTACATTTGTGAATAGTTGTACCATCGTTTCAGACTGACCAACACTGGATTCAGGATAAGAACTTAACAACATAAACGTCTTTGCTAGACTTTCCCTCATAGATTCCGGTTCGTTCTTTTTATACTGAAAAGTCAAAACTTTCAAAAACATTAAAATGATTGGATTACGTTATATTTCATATCAATCTTTTTTGGTACCTGTCTTGGGGCTTTTTATGAACTAAACCCATATCGATAAAGAGAATTGAATTTCATTTTTTAAAGAAAAAATACTTGATACTGTTACATTTGAAAGCGAGTTAAACTTTCATAACTCTCGTAGGTGTTAAAGATGCCCGGAAATCCCAATGAGATAAAACTGGTAAACAATGCTATGTCCAATGCTACCCGACGGAAGATAATGAACTTCTTATCGACAGGAGACAAAAGTACTGAAGAAATCGGAGGGGAAGTAGGGAAGACTATGCTTGATTTCCACCTCAAACTTCTTCAACAGGCAAGTTTGATTGAGATTGAAGAGGGGACTGTGAAATTAAGCGAATATGGTAAGAATTTCCTTAAAGATAAAGAAGAAAAAAGTGCGGATAAAACTGCAGATATTTCTCAGGCAAAACCAATAGAGATTACTGAGGTCAAGCAACTTTTGCCCTGCATAGCTGACTCCTCAAAATTCAGAGTAATTGCAAATATAGCTCCTCCCCTAGGTGGAACACTTAAGGTTCTTGAACCACTCTTTCCCAGAGGCAAATATTCGGATAAGATAAGCGCCCTAATAATTCAAAAAGGAGAAATAATTACAACCATCTACGGTACTGGAAAAGTCACTATGACAATGATAAAAAATGAGGGCGAGGCCAAAGAAGCGCTTGAGAACTTGAAAGGTACCATTAATAGCGCTATTGCAAAAGGTGTAGCTCCAGCTCCAAGGGAAAAGGTTAGGGTCGAACTCATGGAGATCTACAAATATCTGCCTCAGACAAACTGCGGTAAGTGCGGTGAACAGAGCTGTTATACCTTTGCCATAAAGCTAATGAGTGGCGAGACTTCTCTGGAAAAATGTACACCACTTACACTTAAAGAGTCAGAGTATGCACTTAATCAAGAGCATCTTCAGGTTTTGACTGCTTATATTTAAGCCAGAATCTCTTCAAAAAACATCGCCAATCTGAGAAATCTTTGAAGATACAGATTACAGTGTTAACTGACATTTTTTATGTTTTAGAGCATATTTACATACCTGCAAACTCTAGAGACGGAATTTGAAGTAGCTTGATGCCTATGGAATTGGGGCCTTAAGTGAAATACTTTAGGATTAGATTGAAGGTTTTAGGGTAAACTTTGCCCCTGTATTTTTTTATTTTGATCTCTAATAGGTCTACTTTCTTTAGATTGGAGTAATGACTCAAAAACTCCCTCATAGATCTGTTTCGATATTTAGTTCCAGTTTTTATTAAAGTAATCCATAAATCTGACATTCCACAGATGTACACAGATGTAGAATTTACTTGCCGATTCGCCCATTGTTATTCCATAAAGGCAAGATGATCATTTAAACTACTGCCATAATGGGAAAATTGGTAGCTTTTTTGTGTATATCTGCGGGTGGGATAAATAATTCATTAAATGAATTTACTTTGAAGAATTTGATTTCTTCCTGAATAGGCTTTCAGGTGATACTGAGTATAAAAAGGTTCAAAGTTGGGTTCCACAGCTCTAGAGGTGTTAAGATGCCAGAAAATACAGATGAGACAAAGTTAGCGAATTTTGCTATGGCCAACATTAGGTCGTGTCCTCACATTATTGAACTGGAATTCTAAAGGTTAATAATTCCTTTAGACTCCATATGTGATCTGCTATTCCTTCTGCCATTGCTGGAGTTCTTTGGAACCATTTTCTTTTTCCAGAGTCCACTTTTTAATCTTAGAGACTTATGGGGTTTTATAAAGTTGTACCATGATTGGAATAAATCAAATGCTTTCTGATGCATCTTCATT
>DATMYS010000534.1:0-8130 GCA_035560835.1 Methanosarcina sp. | reverse complement strand
GGCTATCGGAAAAAGGTTCATCTATTCCATTTAGGAGTCGTCACAGAACAAACTATGCACAGGCTTCGATTGGATGCCTTGATTTTCAAGATTATTATCACCAATTAAAAATTAACTTTATGAAAAGTTTGCCTAATCTATTTTGTGACAGTTACTTAGTTCTATTGAGCCTGTTTATCTACTGCAAAAAAAATGGTCTATAGGATTGGAAGTGGTTTTGAAACAAGCTCAACCATAAATATCAGTTACATACAACCCTTGCAACTGGAACAGTCGTCGCATGATTTTGTTTCCATATAGTTACCATGCATGATCAGGAACGTACATTCAGCTATCTTGTAGTCGGCTGCTTTGATATCATCATTGTAGTCGTTCGCTTTGGTATCATAAACGCTTACAGTATCATCGTCAAATATCAATTTAATCGGTACCTTTTCAAATTCAGTTGTCAGGCCCGGCCTTAACGTTGGAAAAATTATTTCTTTTTCGCCGCTTTTCTTTCTGACTGTAATGATGTCGAAAGTACAAAGAGAAGTTAATCTACCTCTTTCGTTAAAACACAAGGAATTTTTATCCGCATCAATACCCAGTGCATCCGCATCGTATGCATTTATCGAACCAATAGGGGTTTCAATCAGGAATGGTTCTGCAGGTTCTACAGATTCTATGCTCCCATCTTCAAAAATCTTAAACCCTATTCGAACTGGCATTTTTCCTGCAGGTGTGTCAATTATGATTCGTTCATTCGGCCACAAAATCAGGCTTCTAACTCTTCCGTCCGGATAAAACCGCAAACCTATTATTTTTGCACAGAAGTCCCCAAATGGGAAGGAAAAATGAAATCTTTGTGCCAGTTCACCTTCTTCTTCCTCCGACCAGAAACCACTGATCTGGCCGTTTAAAGGGAACAAGCTATTGATTGATCCATCCTCAAAAAAAGTAACCAATTCGGCCGGAAATGTCCCGATTGGTGTGCTTATTTCAGTCTGCTGCTCTAAAGAAATGCTTTTAATTTTCCCGCTTTTATAGAAAGACAAAGCTGCTAACTGCTTTTTTCGAAATCCTGGATTACCATATTGCGGAACAAGATCTCCGTATTTTGTACGAATCAAATTATACTCTTCAAGCTTACAGTCCTTCAGTTCACCACCATCATATGTGGTAAAACTCGTTATTCCTTTAAGTCCACTTGTTTCAACAGTTAACATATGTACCGTCCTAAGTAAAAATGAATTCGATTCTTTTCTTCACATATTTGAGACAAATTACGTCGCCTAATATTAACCTTTTTATCCCGTATTCAACAATAGTGGGATAGAGTGTTTCTATTTCCTTTATTGGGAATTCCAACGCATTATCTATACTTAAATAAATTTCCTGGTCGTTACTACAAGCCATTTGCAATACAGGTTCAAGTACATCATTTATGGAGACAAGGGGATTAAAAGAAGTATTGATTACTATTTGAAAAACCGAGCTTTTTCGCTTCAAAGATCTCTTGCCAGGAACAGCTTGCTCTGCATCTCATACTTTCCAAAAAGTCAATGGTCTCAAATTCGACTATGCTTTTCTCGAAACTGTTCAACGAACATCCGCCACATCTAAGGAGTACTTTTTCAGAACTGATAGCATATACTGTATATCGGCAGGGTTATTAACTCCCAGGCGTATGACCTCATTGATGGCATGGTCTATTATTGAAATCTTAATGTCTGTTTTCAGCTAGATTCCCCCGTCGACATTTACCTGAATTATTGGACTATTATAACTCTTTTAATGGCATTATAAGAGCCTGTTGACCTCAGAAGACATTGCTGCAGAATGTAGGTTGGGTTTTTCATTTGCTTTTTTGCTTTCGTATCATTTGCAAATACTTTAATCCTCGTTCAATGGTATAACAGTATTACTACGCAGTAAATTCCATATTTTTCAAGCTTTTTTGTGCGTCCAATCCGATTTTCATAGAAAGTACAGCACAACGGTCTGGTATAGTTTCTATTGTTTTTTTCCCATGGTGTTCATTGTTAAGCTCTTTAACTCCATTGCAGTATCTCTTTGTCGAAAGTGTCTCCAGAAATTTATAATCGTCACCATTAACCTCAAAAATCATAAAATCTGTTGTTTGCCCAAAGCACTGGTCAACAAGTTATACAATATAAAGGCGCTTTGGGAGATGATTCCAAAACGCTTTGCTTCTGTAACTACAGATATTGTTTAACGAGTTTCCAAGTTCAACAGTTTTTCGGGTTCCACAGAATTCTCTTTAGCTGTCATTTCCTGCATAGCTAGACGATAAACTGAAACTGCATTTCCATCAAGTGAAGAGCGATACTTTTCAATTAAAGTGCTGGTTAAAGGGTGACTGTAGTACTTAGGCATATATTTGTCAAGCAGTTTCTGGAGAGCCATAGTGGCTTCTTTGGAGTCAGTCACCTTTTCAGCCTGTCCGAAAATCATTACGCTCATGTATGCAGTATCGGCATGGCAGGGCATAGGATCAGTCACGGTACCATGTTCCTCATATATTGTGAAACAAACAAGAGGGTTTTGAGAAAGGATATTTTCCTTTTTACCCGAACCCATGCCATGAAAATAAATAGAATCATTGTGCCAAATATAGTTCACCGGAACAGCATATGGGAAAATTCCATTCACCATTCCAAGAACGCCGGTTCTTGCCCTTAAAAGAAATTTTTCAATTTTCTTTCTATCTATACAGTTTCTCTGCATATAGCTAACCTGATTCATTTAAGAACACCTTTTTTTGTACATTTTTAATTTGTGTAAGGGTTCTGTGTAGTTTTTGGGGATTGAGATAAATTCTTAAAAATTTTGAAGCCAGTTGTGCTATCAGTACCTTAAGAATGCACAGAACGACTGGTAGAATCTAATAACCCCAGTTATATCTTACAATATTAATTGCTCAGAACCTTCACTAACCGGACAAGATTTACCATACATTCAATATCCATTCCTTATTCTTCTTGTATTCCATATCGGTGAACAGTGTATTCGCCATCTGTTCAGCGAGCCATATAGCACCTGCATATCCAACGACTGGATGGCGGTATAATCCCGCACGATCGAAAGTAGGAAAACCTACGCGTACCATCGGAATATTATTATCAATAGCAGTCCACCTACCCTTAGAATGTCCCAGAATAAGATCAAGTTCAACTTCCTTATCCTTGATCCTTCTTTCAAGTTCCCACAGATCAGCATTCATAATAATCTGCATGTCGAAATCGACTTTTTCCTGAAATACCTTGATGCGTGGATCGTTCGAATATGACTGATTGTCGTCACCGAGAAGCAGAACCACAGGCTTCATCTCCATATCGAGGCAGAATTCAGCAAGACCAATGACGAGGTCGGGATTCCCGTAAATAGCAACCTTCTTATCGGCGAAAAACATGTGGGTAAGATCGGTAATTGCATCGATTGCAATTCCCCTTTCACGGACGAGCGATTCGGGAATTGGCTTTCCAGTCATTTTTTTCAAATTCTGCAGGAAGGTGTCCGTGTTACGGATTCCAATAGGAGTCGGCCCTATGATTGCAGGAACATCAAATTTGCTTTCAAGATATTCGGCCGCCTTCCCACCCTCGTACTTGTTCAAAGCAATCGTTCCCAATGCATTCGCAGTTCCGGTCAAATCCTCTATCGTCGTGCTGCCATGGGAGACTCCACTTTTATCCGGCATCAGAGGAGAATCAAAGCTTTCGATTTCGAAAAGGACTGTTGCATCCACATCCATTTCAGACAGAAGGTGCTTGAGTGCTGTAACGTCTCCGGGATTGACCCATCCGGTGATCAGATTGAGTTTTCCATTAGTTTTATCTTTTTTTGCAAATGCCTTTACTATGTCATGCACCGCTACATCGTATCCGCTCACCATACTTCCTTTAAAACTTGGGGTATGAATTGGAATAAGAGATACTTCCCGATCTGCATATTTTTCTTTCAGAATTCCCTTATTAAGTTTCCTGATAAGACCATCTATATCATCGCCAATAATTTCCGTAGAGCATGTAGTGATAATGGGTACAACTTTCACATGCGGATACCGCATCAAAAGTACATCAACCGCTTCTTCGACGCGTTTGAGGGCCCCGAACACCGCTCCATCCTCGTGCACAGAGGAAGATGCGATCTCGAAGCTGTCCTTGAAATGCTGTGCGAATAGCATACGGACGAACATTACGCACCCCTGTCCCCCATGAACGATCGCTATACAGTCTTTTATTCCTATACTGGCATATTGTGCTCCGCAAGGCTGGCATGTAAATATAGGGTTGATAATCCCCGGACGCTCTCGTTGTTTTAGTTCGCAAGACATAACATTTCCTTTCCTTTAATAGAGCGGGTTAGTAAGTTCTTGATTCAATGACCCCTTAATGGTTAGGTAATTGATACGGTCTTTGAGCCCCTGTATGAGGAGCTTGATGTCTTTTTTGTTCATTGTGGCCAACCATGGGAACGTCTTTTTAAAACCATTAGCTAGAAGCACGGCATCTACCCAATAGCACCTATCTGCTGGTGTGCTGAGATCGACGGGTTCGTCACACAATAATTGCATGGTTTTTGTAAGGATACCCTCGTTTTGCCTCTCTCTGTCCCAGGCACGGGAGTGAAACTGCCACAGGCACCATTTCATAATATAATCTACAAGCTGCTCGATCCTGTCTTTCAGAACATCATCCATTAATGACCTCACCTCCATTATACCATGCCAAGCTGTTGCTGTAATTGAAGCTTTGGATATTTTTTTCCGCGCAATTTTGTAACAATATCATATTCTCCGGTATACGGTCGTTCCTCGATTGGAGTTGTCCCATCCTCTATCATATCCACGTCAGAAATCATTTTTCGAGTCAAGAATCCTTTATCCGTGGGAATCTCATCTTTGCTTATATCCAAACCGGAAAGCTGATGAATCGGCGAATAGATTGCATTGTAGAGATCCCTAGCAAGCCTGACCCATCCTTCAAATCCCTTATAGGGACCGTTGTGATACGCATGGATGTTGAGATATGGGATCCGCATCTTTTTGGAAACCTCGCCAGGACGAACGCCGGTAAGTATGACATCGGGTTTTAACATCTCCATAGCCTCGAGTCCCTCAAGTTCATTGGGATCGTCGATGGCGAGCGCTCCTTCGCTGCAACGGGCGACGCCTTTTTCGAAATCTCCCTGATGACCGAATTTCGAATACACCGAGACGACTTTGACCCCCATCTCCTCCTCAATTACATGTGCCCAATGCCAGAGTTTGGAGCCGCCAGGCCAGAGACAAATTCGTTTTCCTTTCAGACGTTTAGCGTACCAGTTGAGTTCCGGTTTCCATCTGGCAATTTCTTTATCTATGATAGCCTGTGCTTCCTTTTCAAGTCCGAAAAACATAGCCACTTTCATAAGTGATGCTGATAACGGTTCAAAACCAAATCCATCGATATCAAGACGTGGAGTCCCATATCTTATTCTGAGTTCGTTACAGATGTACTCAGCAGAACGTGCACATTCAAGCACGTTGAGGTGGGCCAGATGCATACCTCTAAGGTCGTCGTAGGATCCATTTCCGGTAAAGGTGGAAAGAACCTGAATCCCCATTCTCTGGAAATAATCCACCATAATTTCCACATCTCCCTGAATGTTATAGTCACCAACATAATTGATGACGTATTTGCTTTTAATTTCAGGTTCAAATGTTCCGACTTTTTGATCGACCCAAGCAATATTGATTTTGTGATGTCCCCCAGACTGACTAGGTCCCCCGAAGCCAGGAGCATTGCAGACGAAGATGTCGACATCTGGCATTTCCTCCATCACTTTTTTCGCAACTGCATTTATATCATCCCCTATAAGTGCAGAAGCGCAGGTCTGGTAGATGCTCATCCTTTTGATATGCGGAAAGGCTTTGAAACAATCAATGATGTTCTGTTTGAGCATTTTTTCGGCACCGAATACGACATGTTTTTCCTTCATATCCGTCGCCCAGGCATATTTAAGCTGGAAATTGTCGTTATCACTGATATAGCGCTTGGTGTGCCAGGTATCATAGGTGCATCCAACTGGTCCATGGCACAGATGAATGACGTCCTTCATAGGTGCACCGATAACATGCTTTGCCCCGCAAAATGCACAGCCACGCTCCGAAATAGTTCCCGGAATAGTGTTGAGGTAGCCGAGGGGAAGGCAGGATGTCAAATCCTCGCCTGGTCCTTTTATAACAGCATGCATTGCCCTCTCAGGAATACACTCGCTACACTTAAAAGTGTGATATGGCATGTATTCGTTCCTCCTTGTTCTGTTATTCTTTAGAGAATAGCACTGTTGCCCTGTTCGTCTGTCCTTACCCTAATGGCATCATTAACAGGACAGATGAAAATCCTCCCGTCACCGATCTCGGCACTCTGATTAACCTTTATGATTGTTTCAACAATTGTGTCAACATCTTCGTCACGGACAATTATGGAAAAAAGGCGTTTGGGAATATACTCCATATACTGCCTTCCAGCCTTTATTCCCTGAACCAGAACCTCAGGGCGAATATCAATGTTGAGTTCGGATGCAATGCCTTTTTGTTTACCTCTTCCAAGTACTGGAATTGCAGTTAAACTCGGAACACCAAGTTCTTCAAGGGCTTCCTTTGTAGGCACAACTTTTTTAGGACGGATGATTGCAATTATTTCTTTCATAATTGCATCTCCTTAAAGACCCGCAGCTCCGGTACGTATTGTGTATGCATCGTCAACTGGAGTCACAAAAATTTTACCGTCTCCATAATTACCTGTGTATGCTTTGTATTTGATAAGTTTAACAACTTCTTCAACAGACTTGTCTTCTACAACCAGCATAATCATGGTTTTGGGAAGTTCGTCATAGTGCGTCGTTCCTATAGTGATCCCATTTTGTTTCCCGCGGCCGAATACATTTATTTTTGTTAGTGAGTGAAAACCAGTCTCTGAAAGCCCTTCTGTAACTTCATCAGCGGCTTCAGGGCGTAATATAGCTTTGATCATCTTCATATTAATCCTCCTTTCACCGCCGAACAAAATTTATAATACGAAACTTCATTCGGCGGCAAATGAAGTTTTATGCTGTTCTTTGCAAATGAAATTACATAAGTGATACTTTGCAAATCAGTCCATAAGACCATATCTTGCTACCATTTTCTCCAGTTGATCCATGCTTAATGGTTTCGGAATCACAAACATATCATTCTCAATAATTTTCTTGGCGAGTTTGCCATATTCAAGTGCCTGGTTGCATTTTGGATCGAATTCAACAACTGTCTTTTTATTGAACTCTGCTTTTTGAACAATATTGTCACGTGGTACAAAATGTATCAACTGTGTTCCCAGTGCAGAGACAAATTCCTCCATCATTTCCAGCTCATTATCCACTTTGCGACTATTGCAAATAATTCCACCCAACCTCACCCCACTTTGCTCGGCATACTTCAACAGGCCCTTACAGATGTTATTTGCTGCATAAGTCGCCATCATTTCTCCAGAAGCGACTATGTATACTTCCTGAGCTTTTCCTTCACGAATGGGCATTGCAAAACCACCGCAGACAACGTCACCCAATACATCGAAGTGAACAAAATCCAAATCTTCAGAATAAGCTCTTAAGCCTTCCATGAGATTGATCGCGGTGATAACTCCCCGACCCGCACAGCCAACACCAGGTTCTGGGCCACCTGATTCAACGCATTTGATTCCCTCAAAACCAGTGTTAACTACATTTTCAATTGTTACGGACTCTTCTCCCAGTTCCCTGAGTGTGTCCATAATTGTGGTCTGAGGTACGCCACCAAGTGCCAAACGAGTACAGTCCGCTTTGGGGTCACAACCGTGAATAAAAACTTTTTTACCATGATAATATGCCATGGCAGCTGCAGTATTTTGTTGAGTTGTGGACTTTCCAATTCCACCTTTTCCATAAAAAGCAATTTTTCTTGTCATTTTACACTCCTTCAGTATTTACGCAAACTTTGCCCAGAAACTCATTTGCCTCTTTGAACTTAGTATTTTGAACAGCCAATTGAATTTCTAAACAAAGTTACTAGATTTTTTATTGTCTGCTCCAATTTATACATTTAACATTATTTTTGTAAGATATATG
>DATMYS010000533.1:0-7834 GCA_035560835.1 Methanosarcina sp. | reverse complement strand
TCTATTACTTTTATAATTCTTTATTTTATAATGCCTATGTGTTTCTCATATTTTTCTCTTAACGTGAACGGTAATTGGTGAAAACTCTTATATTCCGATTGTCTATGGAATGACCGAGTTCAGAAAAGCTTCAGTAAAAATTTGTTTGAAAATAGAAAGATAAATTTAGGAAGACGTACCTAAGGCTAATCGCCAAGTGTTGAGAAAGGTGATTGATTGGGTACTGAAAGTCTTCGGACTTATAAGAAAATCGAACCATCTTCATTTTCTATAACAGACAGAATAATCCAAATTATCGGGTTATCTGCATTACTACTATGGCTCGTAGTATACGCGATCCAAGAAATCAATTTTAACGAATACGCCGACGGTTCATTAATTGACGTCGGTTCATTAATAAAAGCAATATTATCTCTAGCCGCACTTTGCTTTACGGCGTCTATTCTTCTAGGAACACGGACATACTATAAAATGAAGAGTGCTTATTCCAATGATCCGTCAACAGGGATAATGAACGCAGTTAAATGGCTTATATTCGGATTCTTTGTTCTTATGATATTAATTCCACAGATATTTTTCCCAGAATCCGACCGATTCTTTGGTACGTACTTAATTGCATTGACGTATGCAGGAAAATACGTAATGGGAAAGATTTCAAAAAATCCGGAGTAAATCTAACTTGAGAGTAAGGACGGCTTATTCTAGGCTCCTGTATTTGATTGTAAGAAGCTTCCCCTTAATCCCTTACCCAGTTCAGAAATGCTTTGCTTTCTGGCTTATTTTCCTACGTTTTAGACATTTAACCGAGTGGTAATTGGTCACATATGCCAGATTTCTATATAATAAAGAAATAGATGAGTTCAGAAAAGCAGAGTATGAACACAACCAAAAATACGAACATGTTGTCAGATACCTAACTCATAAATATATTTTACAAATCCCTGGATCAGAAAAACCGATGTTCTTTAATCATCGCTCCAAATACTACGGTATAGAGCACCTCCAGAGGTTGTGGTGCAAAAATTATATTTCCGCAGTTTGATACTACAATTCTCACCTCTATGTACTATTTTCAAGATGAGATAAATGATTTACTTTCCTAATTGTAAAGGTTTACACATGTTTTGTAACAAAACCAGATTTTTTGCACCACAACCCTATATAACTTCATGCGTCTTCGGTTAAGTGAGAAATCGTGATAAATTGTCTCCATTTCCTCAACATTTGTCAAATATTTTAATAAATTGTGAGGTGGAACAGAGTCTCGATTTCATGTAAACAGGCCAAAATTTAAGGCCGGCTTCTAGTGCAAAATCGATAGCTTTCAGGCAAGAAAATTCCTTAACCGATGACCAATGAAACTTATTTACCTTATTTTCAAACAGCAACGTTTTACCCTAAAATATTGCTGTTTCTCTGTTTTTTTAGCCTTCACTCAAGACTAATGGTCCATTCAAGCCAGTTTAATATATTGCAGAGTCTCTATCTAGTTCGGCATTGTAGTGATCTGGATAGAACCAAACAAGATATTTTTGCACGTTTATCCCGAAGGCGCATACTCCAACCTAACCAAGCACATATGCCTAGAAGCCACATACAATCTATCAAGCAATCCATCAAGCAATCTATCAAGCAATTTAGATTTAACTTTTAAAGATACTTTTATAATTTCGGAAACCCATAAGTAAATGTCTACAAAAACAGGCTCTCTTTTTGAGAGAAATACGTTATCTTAATAAAAAATGAAAAGGGGTTTATATGGCACAAACAATGGAAAACGAAAATAAAGGAACCGAAGCTGGAAAAAAGAGCAAAATACAGGAAAAAGTTGGAAAGCTTGGGAATGACATTGACACTCTTGCAAAAAAAACTGGGGATGAAGCCTCTAAACTTGCAAAGAATATAAATAAGGAAATAAAATCTATCTCGGAGGAAATAAAATCAATTGATGTAAAGGATGAGGTAAAGAGCATCACTGCCAGGGTTGAAAAACTTGTTGATACGACAGGCGACAGTGCAAAAAAGCTTGCCTCAGAGATCAAGACCGATGTGAAGAAACTGGTGGATAAGATTGAAAGTCCAATCTCAAAGAAAAAATGAAAGCGATAAAGTAACAGATATAGAAGGTGAAATCTTCCAGGTGAGAAGTAAATATCTTCTTAACCTTCTCTTTTATTATCTTCTTTGCTTCTCAGCGCATATTCGTTGAGTCTGTTTTGATTCCGCATTCCATGTTTTTAACCGTTTTTTATTTTTGTGTTTTATTTAGAGAGTTAACTTTATTATTCATCATTGCATCTGTATAAATTATATAGGAGAGTACAGAGTGCAACCATACTCCGGCATTTCCAGGAGGCTTATAGCTTCAATAATCGATATTTTCGTAATTATTCTCCTTTTTATGTTTTTAGAACTAATTACAGAAACCCTGGATGAAACTTCTTTCTATATTCTATTCGTTCTCACCATGTGGGCTTATTTTGTCTTTCAGGAGAGTTCGACCCTGAAGTCAACTGTGGGCAAGCAGGCTGTGAACATCATTATTACTGACCTCAATGGAAACAGAATTTCCTTTACACAAGCAACAAACCGCTTTATTCTGAAAATTCTATCTATAATTCCTTTTTTCACAGGGTTTCTGCTGATCCTTTTTACTTCAAAAAAGCAGGCTTTTCACGACATTGTTGCAAAGACGGTGGTATTTGTTCAGGAGGACTGATCTTAATTCTATTCCTTCCTCTTTAACTTTTTCTAACACCTTTTTAACTTTTTATCGTTTATTTTTGACTTTTTTTTCTCCCTTTTCATCCTCTATTTTTTTCTCTCTTCCCATTCATTATCATCAATTTCTTCTCTTCTCACTTCACCGGTCATGTTAATTTTTTTACTATGAGTACTTTTTTTTATTATGGTGTCTTAATGGTTAATGGGAAGTCATCTGCTACCAGAGCAATCAAGGGAAGTTTATTATGCCTATTTCTTTCAATCAGCGAGATTCTATCCAGAATAGATCAGTAAGCTTTCAGAGTTCTCTCTCAAGCCATTTACCTGATATCTCTTTTTCTTCCGTGTCTGTGGGAGGAATAAAACTCTTCCTTGATATGGACGGAGTCCTTACGGATTTCACCGAAGCCTGTGAAAAGCTTGGTGACAACATGATGTTCTGGTACAGTAACGATAGAGAACTCTTCTGGAAAAAAATTACATCTGCGGGAATCGGGTTCTGGTCAGAGATGTCCTGGATGCCCGGAGGACGGGAATTGCACGGATTTCTTAGAAGCTCAGGCCTTTGTCCTACAATTCTTTCTGCGCTTCCAGGACCTGAGAGGAAAAAAGCCTTAATCAATGCTAGAGAGGGAAAAATAAAATGGCTCAGAAAAGAACTCGGGCCCTCATATGCAGAGGCTGCAATTCTCTGTTACCGTCCGGAAAAAGCCTTACAATCGGGAGTTTCAAGGGTTCTTATTGATGATAATTCCGAAAACATCCGCGAATGGGAAGAAGCAGGAGGTATCGGAATCCTGCATAAGAACGCCAACCGGACAATCCAGTGTTTCACTAAGGTTCTTGAAGTCGAGCAAAAGTTCTGATATAAATTTTCCGGAAAAGATCTAAAAAACCTACTCTTCTTGATTACAGGCTACGATAAGGGCCACAAAGTTTTGCCTGTGATTTTTGATATCTTCTCCTTCCACGCCCTTTAACCACTTTTTCCCCCCATGAATTGCATGATCTCCACAGATAAAGAAAATCGTTCCTTTTTCTGCATGCATGTAAATCTCACCCAGGTTTTTATCTACAGCCTTTGCAGCCTTTTTCAGTTCTTTCCAACTTTCTGCCCTGTGGGAAAAACGGTCAAGGGTTCTGAGGTGAACCGCCAGGATATCGGGTTTTTCTTTGAGGGCACATAGCGCATAGTTCTTTATCTGAAGGTCATAATCCAGAATATCCTCGGAATTCGGGACTCCATAAAAGTCTTTTATCCTTCCCCTGAAACTTTCCGCACCTTCAGACTCTATGACTGCGGATGCTTTCATGCCTGCCCTGTAAGCCCATTCCATAATGCTTTTCAGTCTTGGGTTTTCCGAGTCTTTTGTCCTTTCGGTATAGATGTCCGCAGTCGAGTAGATATTATGCTCTTCAGGCAGGTATCCTGTGAAAATCGACGCAATCGCAGGGGAGGTTATGGTTGCCGGGGACTTGCACCTGAAGAGGAACCCTTTTTCGGCGATTTTGCTCAAGTTCTCCATTATCGGAGAAAAATAGTTATAGAGAGAATACCCCAGACTGTCAACCACAATAATTACTGCTTTTTTGCAGCCTTTTTCCTTTGCGTAACTCTCTACTTCCGGAATTGGCCTGCCAGTAGGTGGAACCATAGGGATTTTCAGCAGTCTCGAGATCGTAGGGGCAATGTCAATAGTGTTGCACTCTAATATTTTCATGTGTTCTCCAATAGATTATCTGGTAAGCCGGTTTATATGTGTTTCCTGTATTCCTGTTATGAATGCCGAAAATGAGGAATTCACTGAAGCAGAATCTCCTGAAGGAGAGGACGGATTTTCAGAATTGATCAGGTATGCTCTGCCGGGCTACCTTTCAGGATTTCTGGCAGGAATTTTTCTGGACTCTAAGGGCCTGCAGCAAAGCCCTTTGGGGCAATGGTTTGTTCGCACGCTTGCAGTGGGGGGAAACATCTTTGAAGGGATTTTCTCAATACAGAAGCACCTCAGGAGGGCTGAGGAAAGTATGGCAGAAGCCCATAGCTGGGGCAAATTCTTCGAATTTTTCATTCTCTAGATAATCGACCTTGTCAGTCATATAGCCGGAGTTGACGTTTAAAGAGTTGAGGGTTTCTATATTCCTTACTTTTATGCCCTCAGCGATCAGATTGGAGCTAGTATTTCAAGTCTGCTTTTCCTGCGGCTCAGAAAGGTCATGGAAAGCAGGCATTCGTCAGTATATTCATCATCCTTTTATGCTGGCAAGCCTTTTTGTCATCACGCTTGTTCCTTTTGGGCTGCTCAGAGTCAGGATTCTTGGGTTTAGCCCGAAAACCCATACTTTTACAGCTCTTAAAACTATTGCTGCAAACCTTTGCTGACTCTCACCACTTGCAGGATGGGTAAATGAGAAGTACCGTTAAATTTTCTTGAAAGCAAGCAGTACATGCCACAAACTGTAGCCTAATAAGGAATTGGGTCCTTCGCTACTTTGTGTGCATCGAAAATAATTCCCCAGTTAGAACGTGATCATCTTAGTGGGTAAACATAGATTTTGAATCTGGTTTTCCAAACTGAATTTCTTCAAACATTATGGATATCATATCCATATTTAGAAGATGATTCTATATTCTACTAAAAATAGCAAAGAGCCGTAAAATTGTTACACTTTATTTACCCAGGCCACGGACTCCTTTAAATCTAAAAATCATATACCTTTTGGCAAGTGTTTCGGGTTTTTCAACAGGAATATATTCAGGCGCACCATAATACTCTTTGGGGATTGATATGGTTGGTGCTATTAGTGAGAGCCTGGAGCTTTCAGCGTCTATTCTCAAAGAAATACTCGATTTGTATAAGGATATAAGGAAACTCTCTGATGAAGAGATCCTCTTCTGCTCTCCGGAAAGGCCCGAAAAATTGTTCCTGAGACTGGATGCTTTAATTACCAGGGATCTGGGGAGTGATGTAGTTTCTATTCTCCTGAATAAACAGGAGCTGGAACCAATTTTCTTTCACATCAACCGATTCAGGAATTTATATACCGTGAGACTGGAAACCGGATATGCAAAGGAAATTCTTGTGAGTCAATCTCCCTGGGACGTCCTTGAGGAATTTCCCTTTTACAAAAATTACCTCAGGCTTGTCCGGACAGAATACGAAGGTTTAGGGATAAAGGCCGGAGATAGAGTTTTTTTCCTTGGGAGCGGGCCACTTCCACTGACGCTTATCGTTTTCTTCAAATATCATGAGGTAAAGGGAACAGGAATAGAACAGAACCCTGATAGAGCGTGGCTTTCAATAGAAACGCTTGATAAGCTTGGGCTTTCAAAACACATCACTATAATTAACGGGAGTCATTTCTCCCTGAACCAAATTGATTTCCTGGACCCTTATACCGGAGCAAAGGCTCTCATGATAGCTGCCCAGGCTGAACCTAAAAAAGAAATTCTCGATTATTTACTGAAAGTAATACCGTCAGGCTGCAGGATCTCTTACAGGATCTACGAAAAAGGCTTAATGAAACTGCTAAACCGGGACTTTCTGCTTGATTTGCCTGAAGGTTACAGGGAATATAAGAGAATCCGGCCCGAACCTCCCGCATATAATACAGTTGTATTTCTGGAGAAAAAAGAGTAATTGCTCCGGAATTCCGGAGTAGTAACGGACTATTAACAGACTATTAACAGACTATTTTAACGGATTACTTTTCCCCTACTGGAACCTGAATTTCAGTCATAAGCTCTTCTTCAGGAACTTCTGCAGGGTCATTGAAATACAATTCTCTGCTTGGGCTCAGAGTTTCCAAGTTATTCTCCCTGACATACGAGAAAATCTGGTTGTAACCGGCTTCGACTCCAGGATATGGCCCTCGGTAGACTACTGAGATAGCTTTTGTGGCAGGTAGGGTTTTTACTTCCATTTTCGGGTCTTCGACTGAGATCCTGCCCGATACAGGCAGGGCTATCTCGATATCAGCTCCTGTTTCTTTGTATTCTTCGTCGTGGCAGAGGAACATAACAGGACCTGTAACTTTTACACGGTTTCGCTGGTTTTCAGGGCTGCCGACGCTTGTGCAGATTTCACCTATAAGTTTTCCAATAGTTTCCACAAAAGCTCCTTTTTCACGCTTGCTTATTACTCGCATCTCGGGTATTTCCTTCATAACTGGTTCTGTAACAGACATTTTGAATAACTCCATAACTTTTCCATTGTGTTTGCAGGCGCCCTGCAAGATCCCTTCGATCCTTTGCAGCTGTCCCATTTCCAGCCGGGTTTGCTCAAGTTTCTTCCTGAAGCCCGCTCCTATGTACTCGAAGTCTCCTTTGCTTTCCGCATCCAGAAACAGGGAGATTTCTTCCAGGGAAAATCCGAGGAAGCACAGGGTTTTAATTTTCATTCCCTGCTCCAGCTGGGAAATGGTATAGTACCTGTATCCGGTAAAAGGGTCCTTTGCTTCCGGAACAAGCAGCCCTTTCCGGTCATAGAGCCTGAGAGCTTTTTGCGAGAGGCGGGTCATGAAAGAAAACTTACCGATTGGAATCTGATCTACTGACATCTTGCTCAATCCAATAATCGTCCTGAAATTAGATAAACAACCTCACTTTTCCCCGGGGGAGACCTCGTGTAAGAACAGAATATCGTACATGACTACGTGATATATGGTAACGGAAGAGAAATCCCGAAAGAAATATATATTGAAAACGTGAATTATCGCTGGCTTCGGCTAGTAACTTCCCTTGTCGACCATTAGATGGCAAGCTTGAGCTGAAAAGAACAATCATACAGAGTTCACTATGAGGTTTTTAGTGACAGAAACAGATAATCTGGCTCATTCGGCTCAAAATCACAAGAAAGTGAATTAAAAAGTTTGATGCAAAAAGTGAGATTAGAACGCACGAACTCCTACGAGACCAGACTCTGAATTTTCCTCACCTATCCTTGCTTTATCGAGTTTTTTCTTTATTGCCTTGTAATCTTTACTCTTTCACGCAGAAGAAGTTTCAGCGATTTCGTAACTTTCTACATGGTAGTTCTATGATGGATGAATTCTTAATCATGTTGTAAGTTTTTATGCCTGAGAATTTTGGTATCTTAATTCAGCATTGATT
>DATMYS010000532.1:0-9440 GCA_035560835.1 Methanosarcina sp. | reverse complement strand
GAATAAAAGTTCGTAAGTAAGCAGAATGAAAGTTACTCAATTAATAAACTAAAACAGAAGTAAATAAAGAGAATAAAACAAAGAATTTTATTCATCTTTGATCAATACATAAGACGATAAAGAATATTACTCAAAAGGGTTCGAAAAAATGCTTAAGCAGAGATTTGTGCTGGACACTACAGCATTAACGGACCTGCAGACGCGTGAGGTTATGGGCTATGCCTCCCTTTGCGAGGGAATGAAAGCGATTCTTGACCTGATAGCCGATGCTCGTCTGCATTTCGGGATAAGTTGTTACGTGCCTTATCCGTCAGTATATAAAGAGATGTACGAATTTGCAAGCCGCAACGGCTGTGACAGGGAAGTTGTGGCTAAAATAGATACCTGGCTTGTAAAAAAATCTCCTGACCGGTATAGAGTTAGCGTAACTTCTCAAATCTTTCATGAGTATGTTGCCTATATGCGGGAGAGAATTAACCGGGGTATGGGGGTAGCGGAGGATGCGATATGGGAGGCGGCTACTGAATGCCTCTTTATGGAAAATCCGCAAAACAAGAAAAAAGAGTATAAGGAAGAGGTTGAGAGGGAAGTAATCGGGGGGATCATTGGCAAGTTCCGGAACAAGTATCGAGCTGCCCTGAGGTATGGGATTCTTGATAGCGCTCCTGATATTGATGTTCTCATTCTCGCCAAGGAGCTTGATGCCGCAGTAATTGCGAGCGATTATGGAATTGAAAAGTGGGCTGAACAGCTTGGAGTCCGCTTTGTACCTGCAAACGTTTTTCCCATGATGATACAGGAGTACCTGAAGCATCTTCCGGAAAACGAAAATGAACCCGAGTCAGGAAACAGGGACAAAAGCAAAGAAGGATCATCGGGAGAAATAGAATTTATTTAATAACTTTGATTCTCAAGCCTAAATAATAAACGAAATCGAAACCTGGATGATAATAAAAATATGGGTACTTTATCAGATGAGAAACTTGAAATTAGTTAGATCAGGGGCTTGAAATTTAGTCCGATAAGGGGCTGGAGGTTTTAATAAGGGGAATTGCCTTCAGGCTGTGCCTCGAGCTATGAGTCTCAGTGAGGAATAGTATATACCGATTATTATCAAGCCTTAAGGGGATTATGCTTTTAAGGAAACTGTACTTTTAAGGAAACCGTACTTTTTAAAGAAAATATACTTTTAAGGAGACTATACCTTAGGGAAGTTGTATTTAAAGAAACTGCCTTTAAGGAGACTGTACCTTAGGAGAATTGTGTTTAAAGAAACTGCCTTTAAGAACCAGTGCCTTTTAAAGACTTGGGGGGTAAGAGTTTGAGAAATATAGTTATAGAAGAATTAAAAGCACCTGAAGTTTATCGCCAGAGGGTTGAGGTTGTAGAAAGAAAAGGGTTGGGGCATCCGGACTATATCTGTGATGCCATAATGGAACAAATTTCAGTAAGCCTTAGCCAGAAGTACCTTGAGACTTTCGGGAGTATTCTGCACTATAATATAGACAAAGGCATGCTTGTTGCAGGGGAAGTAGAAGGAAAATTGGGAGGAGGCAGAGTTGTAAGCCCTATGAAGCTTATCATCGGGGACAGGGCTACTTTTGAAGCGCAGGGGATCGAAATCGACGTTCCCGAGCTTGCGGTCAGTACGGCCCAGCAATGGTTCCAGGATAATCTCCGCTTTGTGGACCCTGAAACTCTTATTTACCAGATTGAGCTAAAAAGAGGTTCTGCAGAACTTACGGATATCTTTAGCAGGGGAGAAGAGATTCTCGGGGCCAACGACACTTCTGCAGCGGTTGGATACGCCCCCCTCAGCCCCACTGAGAAGCTTGTTTTTGAATGCGAGCGATACCTGAACTCAAGAAAGTTCAAAAAGGAATATCCTGAATCAGGAGAAGACGTAAAAGTTATGGGGCTCAGGCACAGGGAAGATATGCATCTGACCGTTGCAATGCCGCTTGTGGATAGTTTTGTTGAATCGGAAGAAGCGTACTTTAAGAAGAAAATCGAGTTGCACGACCGGATTGAGGAATTTACTGCCGGGTTTGCAGAAAAAGCAAGGGCTGAATTCGAGTCCTGTATGTGTCTGAAACCGACAGTCTCCCTGAATACTCTGGACATTCCAGGCAGGGGGCTGCAGGGGGTTTATACCACTGTAACCGGTACTTCTGCCGAAGATGCAGATGGCGGGCAGGTAGGGCGTGGAAACCGCGTAAACGGAATAATTCCACTAAACCGTCCTGTTAGCAGTGAAGCTGCCGCAGGTAAAAATCCTGTAAGCCACACAGGAAAGATTTACAACCTTCTTTCCCACAGGATTGCAGCGCGGATCTACAGGGAGGTACCTGATATCTCTGAAGTTTATGTCTGGCTTTTGAGCGAAATTGGGACTCCAATCGACCAGCCTCAGATTGCAACTGCCCAGCTTATAATGAAGAAAGGATCTGCGAGCGAAGTAGAAAAAGAAGTGGCTGAGGTAATAGAAAAAGAGCTTGAGAATATACAGGCCTTCTCCATGGAACTTGCTGCAGGAAAATGTCCTGTGTGCTGAGAAGAGGTTTATCCGGAAGGAATTTAGACCCCAGCAATAAAAGCAATAAGCGCAAAGAACATTGCGATCTTGAACATTTTTGAAGATTTTGTAGGGTTGTTGCGAGCAAGAAGCTGGTAGATCGCTGCAAGAAATCCAAGATCTGCCAGAAGGACAAGGTAAAGGTAACGCAGTCCAAGTATCGACAGAAGGTAAGGGAGAGGGCTTAAAAATACGGCCAAAAACCCTATAAGCACTGCAAGGTAGCTTGCTTTTTTCGCTCCTACCCTAAGAGGCAGGGTATCTGCCCCTTCTATTTTATCGCCTTCCATGTCCTCAATGTCCTTTACGATTTCTCTGGCAGTAATCGCAAGGGCTGCAAGCAGGAAAAGCACAAAAAGGGCTTGGAGTCCTTCAAACCCAAAAACCGAGGCTCCGAATAAAAAACTTGAACCAGTAAGGTAGCCTATGCTCAGGTTTCCTAAGAGAGGAGTGCCTTTGAGAGTTTTCGCATAGAAGATAAGTAGCAGGGAATTAAATAGTGCAATCAACCCGCAAATTATGTTGATCGAGAAAGCAAGAAGCGTCCCGAGAGCAAACAAGATATAAGAGAAATAAAGGGCTTCTTTTAAGTTCATCCTACCTGATGGAATAGGCCTCTCAGGGCGATTGATTGAGTCTATCCTGACATCAAAATAGTCATTAATGGCATTCCCTGCGCCTGCAACCAAAAACACGACCAGAAATACAAGGCCTGAAGAAAAGAAAGGAAATTTTTCAGGGCTATAAGAACTCGGGGCATTAGAGGCCAGGATATTAAAAGCTATCAGTGTTCCGATTATAGCTGCAAAACCCGCCATGAGGCAGTTTTCGTATCTTGTAATCTCGATATATGTACGTACGCTTGCAGGCATCACAACAAACCAGTATTACAAAGTATTAAAGGTATCGGATTTTATTTGCCCAAGTCCCGCATTCTTTTGAAAAAATTGCTTGCCCGCAAGCCTTTTCTCAAAAGGTTTGATCAAAAACCTCATGAAGCGGCGTGATCACAACCCTTTTGCAAAAAGGCTTGACCGAAAAGTCCCTGACAGCGCAGCATGATCAACCAGCCAACGGTTGCGTTTGAGTTTGATGAGAACCTTATCCCCAAACATCGGCGTGATCAACCGGCGCAACGGTTTTGATCAACCGGCGCAATGGTTGCGGCCCAATTGTTACGCTAAGAAGTCTGATTTGATTAATCCCATCTTGGAGGGAAAATCAAATTACATATGATATATTATATAATTTAAAGAGTATATTTATTGAAAGGATAATATTAAGTAAAACAAAGTTTTATGTCTTGCCGTTCTTTCCTTTGATATCTGTTAAGGGTTGACCAGTTTCAAAGAGACAGGAAGATATAACCAATGTGATCCCTGACCCTTAAATCAGGGTCGACTTCTACCATTACCAGACTCAAAACACTGGTTTGGAACAAAGAATATGTCTTAGACTAAACAGCTTATTGGAGAAAATCTACTGAAGTAAATCACTGGATATTGTTTCTATAAATTACATGATTACTTGTCAATAACTTACTGATGTATCAGACATTTCTGTTTACGGACATATGGGAGGAGGCAAATGAAAAATGAAAGCCGGTTTTTGTAATTCACTATTTTATCTCCTATCAATAATGCTAATAATCCTTGGAATGGCTCCAGGCATGGTACATGCTCTAGGAGACAATGGAAGCTCAGTCTCAGATAGTGGAAGTTCAGATACAGGAGATTCGGTTTCAGACAGTGGAAGTTCAGACGCAAGTACCGGAGATTCAGACACGGGCAAAGTGGACTCAGATTCTGGATCAAATGATAATAGCTCAGGTTCTGGATCTGATAGTGGAAGTTTAGACCCTGGATCCGACAATGGAAGTTCCGATTCTGGATCAAATGATAATAGCTCAGATTCTGGATCCGATAGTGGAAGTTTAGACCCTGGATCCGATAATGGAAGTTCCGATTCTGGATCCGACAATGGAAGTTCAGACCCTGGATCCGATAGTGGAAGTTTAGACCCTGGATCCGACAATGGAAGTTCCGATTCTGGATCCGATAATGGAAGTTTAGACCCTGGATCCGATAATGGAAGTTCGGACACTAACCCGGATGATAATAGCTCAGATTCTGGATCCGATAATGGGAGTTCAGACACTAACTCGGATGATAAAAGTTCAACTCCAGGCTCGGATATTGGAGATTCTGGCAAAGCAGATTCAGACTCAGGCACCAAAAACTCGGATACTGGAAACTCAGACACCAAAAACTCGGATACAGTAAGCTCAAATAACGGGGATTCCGATACTCAAAATTCGGATAGCACAAGTTCAGATACCAAAAGTTCAGGTAACGAAAGTTCGGATACCGAAAGTACAGATAATGTGAGTTCTGATACCGGAAGTGAGGATTCAGGTTCTTCTAGCGATTCAGGTATGAGTCTCGTTTCTAGTGAATCAGCAACTAATATTGCTGTTAAGGAACTTTCCACTAGGAGTATCATAGCTGGTTATCCTGTCCAGTTCGATTTTACAAAAAATGCCACATGCATTGTACAGATTGAATTTGATCCGAAGAAGACATTCCGAAAAACAACAACAGTCGTAGAAGAACTTAAAAACAGATCTACCCTTGTCCCAACCTCTCCTGAAGGCACAGTATATAAATATGTGAATATCTGGGTAGGAGAAAATGGAGCAGGGCTTCCGAGTTCCATTAACAGTGGATTTGTAGAGTTCAAGGTTGAGAAGGCATGGATTAAAGATAATAATATCAGTGAGGCTCAGGTAGTCCTTCAACGATATGATGTCAATTGGCAGCCCCTTTACACGGAAAAAGTTGCAGAAGACGAAAATTACATTTACTTTAAATCGGAAACTCCTGGCTATTCCTTCTTTGCAATAACGGAATACACCGGGCAAAAAATAATGAAAGTCGGTGGAATACAGGAAACCCTGAAAAATCTGGGAAGCGAAGGAAGAGCAGCTCTTTATGGAAACACAGAAAAAGGGAACAGTAGAATAAAGAATCCAATGGGGGCAGCCAGAATATTTATGGCAATTTCCTTACCGCTTTTCATGCTTATTGTTGGATATTTTGTATTAAAGAAAAAGATCTGAGAAAAATGTACGTTAGATGAAGTATGTGAGATTCTCTTCTCACCTGCTTCTTATTATTTTTCCCATCATTGAAATTAAGTGAACCTCGCACAAGATTTAAAGTACCTGATGCTTATCGAACTTTTACCGCGAGCATTCGGTCAAGCGCCTCTTTTGCCCTGATCCTCACATCATCTGGAACAGTCACTACGTGCTGGAGCTTTTCCAGCGAGACCAGGACTTTTTCAAGATTAACCATTTTCATGCTAGGGCAGCAGGCAAATTCCGAAATACAGTAGTATTTCTTTTCGGGAGCTACCCTACGTAGCCCATGGAGGAGTCCGCATTCCGTACCTATAATGAACTCTTTTGCAGGAGAGTTTTTTGCATACATTATCATCCCTCGTGTGCTTGCTATATGGTCTGCAAGCTCCAGAACCTCTGGGCGGCACTCAGGATGTGCGATAAACTTAGCTTCAGGATGCTTTTCCCTCATTTTCAGGACATCCTCTCTCAAGATCTGATGGTGCGTTGGACAGTGTCCTTCCCAGGGAATTATTTTTTTGTCAGTCCGGGCTTCAACATAGGCAGCCAGATTTTTATCAGGCACAAAAATAATCTCATCAGCTTCCAGGGAATTTACCACCTCAACGGCATTGGCAGACGTACAGCAGATGTAAGACTCGGCCTTGATGGCAGCCGAGCTGTTAACATAGCAGACCACCAGAGCATCAGGATGCTTTTCTTTTTCTCTCTTAAGGCCTTCGATATCCACCATATCTGCCATAGGGCAGATGGCATCGATTTCTGGCAGGAGGACTGTTTTCTCAGGACAGAGAATTGCAGCACTTTCTCCCATGAAATGGACGCCGCAAAAAATAATAACATCAGCAGTCTGACGGACAGCTTCCTGGCTGAGGCTCAGAGAGTCTCCGACAAAGTCTGCAATATCCTGAACCTCAGGACGGGAATAGTAATGAGCAAGAATAACTGCATTTCGTTTTATTTTGAGTTCTTTGATCCTTTCTATTAGCTCTGCTTGCTGCATGGGACCACCGTAGGTTTTTGGAGTAAAATCCGGAAATAAGAATCCGGGTCTGAGATTGAAGATCAAGCTTAAAATAACCAGTTTAAATATAAGAGATTTTAACAGTCAAGGGATTTTAACAGGCGAGTAAACGTAAAAAGGAGTGCAACGACGGAAATTCCTTCCCGCGCGCTCTTTTTGCACGCATGCCATTTGCTCCTGAAAGATTACGTGCTTAACTCTTCCGCACTATATAATATTTGTGAATAATATTTTTTATATACTACTTTTGTGAGCTCTCCCGAATAACCGTCCGAATCCAACAACTCCTTTAAGAAAACTACTTTTCCGCAAGCCTTTTGAAAAAGGTTTGACAGCAACCTTCCGGGGGAAAGCTTGACCAAAGGCCCTACACGTCATGATAAAACGGTACAACGGTTTCGGAGCAGCGTTTGAGAATCTTCTCCCCAAACCCTATCCGGCGTGATCACAACCCTTTTTAAAAAAGGCTTGACCGAAAACCACTGCTAAATCTAAAACGTCATGACGGCGTGATCACAACCCTTTTTAAAAAAGGCTTGACCGAAAACCACTGCTAAATCTAAAACGTCATGACGGCGTGATCAACCGGCGCAACGGTTGATTTCACGCTTTTTTTTGTCAATTCAGGTGCCGATCTGGACCGGGCTCAGAATTTTTTTCAGGGTGGAAATTGCAGAAAGGGCTGCAAGGTAACTGGTTTTCGGATTTTCCGGGGAGGGAAGGTTTTCGACTCTTGTGGATAGTTTCCCGAATTTGCCTTCTACAGTTATCTCATGTACATTTCTGGACAGGGCCGGGTCAGCGATTACTCTTACTTTCGTCCGCTCAAAGCCTATGCCTGCCAGGCTTATCGTGGCTGCAACATTCACATTTGCAGGGAATGCTTTGACTGCTTCCGAGGCGGGCCCTTCAAAAAGCAGGGTTTCTTTTTCGATTGTTTCAAGCTTAATTCCCAGAGCTTCAACATGGGGAGCCCCTGCAAGGCCCATAGGCGGTTTTCTGGTAGTAAGGGTAACTGATGAGATTTCTGCTGCTGAGGCGGAGTTTATTCCATCGATGCCAGCAACTGCTCCTGAAGGGAAATAGAGCTTGCAGTTATTCTGCTTTGCAAGTGTGAAGAGCCTTTCTCTGAGGTTTTCATCAGCGAGAGCACCTACACTTAGAACCATCACATCGCGCCCAGCTTCAAGAGCCTGCGGTACTATTAACCTGACAGCTTTTTGAGAGGCACTTTCTATAACAAGATCCACATTTCTCAGCAATTCCTCAATCGCCATTGAGGTAGGACTATACCTTTTTAGGGAGGCTGTAAGTTCCTGGACTTTACTCTCAGAAGAGTCACAGAGAGCATACAACTCCGCATTGATAATTCCTTTATCAATAGCCCTGCAAATTTGTCCACCAATAAATCCGCAACCAATAACTCCTATTTTCAGCATTTCAGGCTCCTGTTAATAATCAATAAACCTTGATCTTTAGATTTTAATACCCGGCTTTAAAAGCCTGAGGGCCGGGTACTGTATTTCTTTCCCTCTTTTAAAGCCTTCTGTTGAGATTATTTTCTTAATGAGAGGAAAACCCAAAACGTCCGTACCTCTTATAAATCCGGCCAACATAAAATAGCAGGGTAAAAATTATGCTTATCAAAGAGGTTGAAAGCTTTATAGAAGAAGATCTGGGATATGATGACGTTTCGTGCACTATTGTACCTGACAGACCTACAGAAGCTATTATTTTCACAAAGGAAGACTGTACTGTTGCGGGGATTAAAGAAGCAGGATCAATTTTTTGCTATCTTGGAATTCAGGCTGAAACCACTCTTAAAGACGGGGATTGCCTTAAAGAAGGGGAGATAATTTTCAGGCTAAAGGGAGGAGCAGTATCCATTCTCAGGGCAGAGAGGTTGGCCCTGAATTTCCTCGGGCACCTTGGCGGAATTGCAACCCTTACCCGGGCCTGTGTAGATACGGTAAGAAAGTATTCCGAGACTACACGGGTGGCCTGTACCAGAAAAACCACTCCAGGCATAAGGAAGTTCGAAAAGCTGGCTGTAGCTGCAGGCGGTGGAGACACTCACAGGTTCAACCTGTCGGACTCTGTTATGATTAAAGATAATCACATTAAACTGATGGGAATAGAAGCCGCAATTGAGGCAGCAAAAAAAACCAGTTTCACCCGGAAAATAGAAGTCGAGGTCGAATCTGTAGAAAATGCTGTGCTCGCTGCAAAACTCGGAGCCGATATTATAATGCTGGACAATATGCATCCAGAAGCTATCCAAAAAACCCTGGAAATACTTAAAAGAGAGAGGCTTAGGGACTCAATTATCGTGGAGGCATCTGGAGGAATTTCCCAGGAAAACCTTGAAAGTTATGCAAAAACAGGAGTCGATGTCATATCTATGGGGTCTCTTATCCATAAATCGAGATGGATAGACATGAGCTTGGAAATCGTAAAATAATAAACTAATAAATAATAAAAATAATTTTTGTGCTAATTTTTAGCTTTGTCCTATTTTCAGCTCCGTTTTACCTTATCAGTTTTCACGGAGTTACTTTTTGCAGGCGTCAATCCACCAGAACACAGCCACTATCACAGATTCTTATTTTCATTAATTAAAAGCAAGATTAAAAGCAAGCTGGTTCACTTTACATCGCAAGTTTATCTTCGTCTGGCTTTAAAAGTCACAATAGCTCGTC
>DATMYS010000531.1:0-4014 GCA_035560835.1 Methanosarcina sp. | reverse complement strand
ATCCAGAACGTTATCCCCCTTACCTGATCCCGAATAGTAGAGTAAATTCAAGATTTTCAATAAACCTGATTATAAACCTCGTGTTCTGAATTATACATCAGGATTATATATCTGGATGTAATGAGCTGTTCGGATAGGTTCAATAAAATAATAGATATATGCATCCGGAGTACTAAATTATGGCAACAGGTTTGACCGAACTTTTAGATAATTTCGTGAAAAATCACGATAATCGCCAGTTGCTGGCATTACCCCTTACAATATTAGCAGTTTCTTTAATAATACTGCTATTTTCCTTTGTTAATAGCGGGTCGCCGGTAAAACTGGGAATGGAATTCCAGGGCGGTACCCAGATTTCGGTAGAAACAACTGACTCTCCTGCTATGCTCAAAGAGACTTATTCTTCCTACCCCATAACCGATGCCCGGCAGACCGGAAGCAGGGTTATCATGGAGTTCGGAGTAATGGACGATGAGCAGCAACGTCAGCTTGAAAAGGATGTTACGAGCCGCTATTCCAATGTGCAGATTCAGCAGGTTGGGCCCACTTACGGCAAGGATCTGCAGGTGCAGGCTATGCAGGCTCTTGTTATTTCCTTTATAGGAATGGCAATTGTGGTATTTCTGCTCTTCCGGACTTTTGTCCCTTCCTTTGCAGTGATACTCTCTGCCTTCTCGGACATTATAATTGCAGCTGGTTTCATGAGGGTTGCAGGGATCGAACTTTCCCTTGGAACACTTGCGGCTCTGCTTATGCTTATCGGTTATTCTGTAGATAGTGACATTTTACTTACAAATAGAGTAATTAAACGTCGGGGTACGGTAGAAGAAAAAGTTTCCAAGGCTATGCATACAGGTATAACCATGACCTCCACAACCCTTGCAGCTCTCTCGGTCATGTACATAGTCTCGACTTTCTCTTATCTGGTGATTCCCTCATTCACACAGATTACTCTACTTTCGCAAATCTCAATTGTGCTGATAGCAGGACTTTTTGCAGACATAATGAACACCTGGCTCCTGAATACGGGAATCTTACGATGGTATGTAATGAAACCCGAGTTCAGAGGGAGGTATAACAGATGAGCGATAAAAAAGGCCTTCTTAAAAATCCAAGAGTCATTATATTCATCATACTCCTTCTTGGCTCTATAGTGGCTATTCATCCAGGATATACCCCCGGAAAAGGGACAACCTCTAATCTTAATTTTGGGCTTGATCTGGAAGGCGGGTCCTGGCTTCAGATAAAACTGGAGGGGGCACTTGCCCAGATAGATGTAGATTCCGGGAAATTAGTTAGCGGAATTGTCGAGCCTATAATTGGAGCCCCTATTGAGATCACAAAAAATAACCTTGACGTCGGCGGCTCTGCCAATCAATCTGTCACCTTTACAACATCTGCGGCGGTTAGTGCCTCCCAGCTTGAGTATCTGGGCACGGTAAGCGTGGATAAACTGAGTGGAACCACAACTCAGGTAACTATCTCTGATACCAGTAAAGAGAGCCTCATCCAGTCTTACCTCTCAAAAGCTCTTGATGCAGAAGTAGTTTCCATGAGTACTCAGGACGGGACTGTCTACGAAATCAGGACTCCAGTCACTGAACAACAGCTTGAGGCTCTACTGGAAAAAGTTGGAGGTTCGATCCACAAGAACGAAGATGGAACCTCAACTTACAAAGAAGGAGTCAGCACTGAAACCAGGGACCTGACGAAGAATATCCTCAGTGACAAGCTGAACTCTCTGGGTATCAAAGATATTCCTGTCAGAACCGTAGGCGATGAATATATCCTTATTGATTTTGCAGGCATTGATCTGGCAACTGCTAAGGAAATTGCTGAAAAGCCTGGAAAGTTTGAGATCAGAATTCAGACGACTGGAAATGAAACAGAGCATGTCCTTTACGGTGATTCTATTGTAAGTGTGGGAGTTCCAAGCTACCATGATGAACAGTGGCATACTCCTTTTACTCTGGATGATGACGGAGCTCGGACACTCCAGAAAGTTGCACTGGAAACTGGGGCAATTGACAATCCAGATTCACATTACTTGATGATGTATCTTGATGGAGTTGAAATCTATGGAGCTCCTTTGAGCCAGTCTGCAGCTGAAAAACTGCGAGAAGCTCCTATATATTCCTGGGAAGCTTCCACAGGTACTGATGATGCTGCCAAAACCGAAGCTACGACACTTCAGGTTCATCTTCGAGCAGGAGCTCTTCCTGTCAATGTAAAGCTTGTAGGTTCAGGACACGTGGACGCAGGTCTTGGAGCGAAGTTCAAAACTGCATCTCTAGTTATAGGTTTGATTTCTCTCGTTGGAGTCGCAGCTGTAGTTTACTTCAAGTACAGGAGGCCTGAAATCCTGATACCCATGGTCGGGACTTCCTTCAGTGAAGTTATTATGCTTCTTGGAGTTGCAGCATTGATAGGATGGCAGCTTGATCTGCCAGCAATTGCAGGTATTATCGCTACCATAGGTACAGGAATTGACCACCTTGTAATTATCACGGATGAGGTGCTTCAAGAAGGCAAACTTCCTCCAACAAGGGTTTTCAAGTCCAGGATAACAAAGGCTTTTACAATCATTTTAGGGGCAGCCTCCACAAATATAATTGCCCTGTCCCCTCTGGTCGTAATGGGCTTTGGTACTTTGAAGGGCTTTGCAATTACTACCATCATTGGTGTTTTCATAGGTGTGATTTTTGCAAGACCAGTTTATGGTGTAGTAATCAAGGAACTTCTGCACGTAGATGAAAATGGAAACGCAAGTATAACTGAGTAAGTATTGAGTGAAAAATAAAGTTCTTTGAGGTTGACTGGTATCCAGGAGAAAAAATCAGGTGGAATGTATGCAGGATCTCTGGACTTTGAAATACAGGGCAGGTACTTTGAAGGAAATGCTTGGAAACAAGAACGCTGTAGCCACGCTTTCCGAACTTGCTAAGTCCGGGACTCTTCCCCACCTTATTTTATACGGCCCTGAAAATTCCGGAAAAACGACCGCTTCCCTTGCCCTTGCCAGGCAGCTCTATGGGCGCACCTGGAAAAACAATTTTGTATACTTCAATGCTTCGGATTTTTTTGATCAGGGAAAGCGCTATCTCGTCCGGGATAAGCGTTTCGTGCGTTTTCTGGGTACCGATGACCCAAAGAAAATCTATAAAAGTGTAATCGATATTTTCAAGGAAATTATCAATGAGTATGCTGGAATGGCTTCGATTGATGCTGATTACAAGTTAATCTACATCGACAACGCTGAGTCCCTGAATTCAGATTCACAGCACGCTCTCAGGCGAATTATGGAAAAGTACAGTGCAACATGCAGGTTTATTCTTTCCACTACCAAACCTTCCAAACTTATTGCTCCTCTTCGCTCAAGAGGCCTTCAAATTTTTTTCACATATGTTCCGGACTCAGTTCTAAGAATCCATCTTGAAAAAATCGGCTCTGCTGAAAAGTTGCAGCTTTCGGAAGGCGCATTTGATGCAATCCTTTATTCTGCGAAGGGAAATGTCGCAAAGGCGGTGCAGACTCTACAGCTTGCTTCCTTGATTGCACACGGTTCGGTCATTACTGAAGAGATGGTGTATGAAGCTACTCTGGGCAGGGATGAAAATATTGATAATTTGCTTTCTGCGGCTCTTGCTGGAGATTTTTCCAGAGGAAGGCAGCTTCTAGATGAGATGATAATTGAGAAAGGGTTTTTAGGGGTTGAGATTCTTGAAGGGCTTTCTGAAGCTCTCGCGGATTCGGGAGAAACGGATACAGACATTGCTCACATTATTGTGAAAATTTCCGAAGCCGATGCCCTTCTTAAGGATGCTGCCAATGAGAGAATCCAGCTTGAGAAACTGATCTCTTCTCTTTCCTAATTTTTATAGGCGTTTTCCTTCTGTCTTCTTTTACTTCCTTCTTTTTATTTCTTATATACCTCTGGGAGCTCGATTTTCTATTAATTTTATGAATCCTGAATACGTTTTGCATCTCTATTTCCCTTCTCTCTTTTTAATAGCT
>DATMYS010000530.1:0-3612 GCA_035560835.1 Methanosarcina sp. | reverse complement strand
CAAGTCTTCGGGTAGATTCTAAATTAGAATAAATTAAAAAAGCTTCCAGTTAATATAAATTTTAGAGAAGATGGAAAAGGATATGCTTGAAAGCAAATCCGCTTTTTATTTCCATCTTAATTCAATCTCGGTTTTAATCCGAATTCTATTCTTTTACTCCTTTATTCATGCAGTTCGATTTTCTGTTTTCACCTGGATTCTCTTCCCTTACTTTACCTGTGTATTCTCCATTCCAGATACTTCACAAACTCCATGGCTATAAGTGTGGTCGAAGCCAGCGGAATTATCATTGCCCAGTCGGAAAGCGAGAGGGGAACAGTCCTGAAAGCTGTCTGCATAATAGGCACATAAATTGCAGCAAGCTGCAGGACTATAGTGCTCAATACGGCATAGATAAGGGACCTGTTGGTAAAGATTCCCAGAGAGAAGACTGAATACCTCTCCGAACGCCAGTTAAAGGCATTGAACATCAGGGAAATGACCACCAGGGTAAAGATCAGAGTCTGGATCTTTGTAAGAGACACACCGTTATTGAGAGAATCATAAAGAACCCAGATAGACTGGATTGCTATTAAAGTCCCTAATCCAAGGCTTGCTATAAGCATTCTCTTGGAAACCAGCCCTTCTTTTGCCTTAGTCGGCTTCTGCTTCATAAGCCCTCTGTCAGGAGCTTCCAGGGAAAGTGCCATTGGAGGCAGGCCGTCCGTTATAAGATTAATCCAGAGGATCTGAACCGCAATAACAGGCAGGGTGTTCCAGGCAAGCACTCCTGCAAGTACGATGATAACCAGGCCTATGTGACAGGTAAGGCCGTAGGCAATAAAATTTTTAATGTTTTTCAGGATATTCCGGCCCTCTTCGACTGCTGACACGATGGACGCAAAATTGTCGTCGGTCAGGATCATGCTTGAAGCTTCCTTGCTGACGTCCGTGCCTGTAATGCCCATTGCAATGCCCATATCAGCGGCTTTCAGGGCAGGAGCATCATTTACCCCGTCTCCGGTCATTGCAACTATATAGCCCTTTTTCTTGAGAGCCTCAACCACCTTGAGCTTGTGCTCGGGATAAACCCTTGCGTAGACTGAGACTTTCTCTACGATATCTTCAAATTCCCTGTCACCAATGATCTCCAGTTCGGTGCCTGTAAGGACAAGGTCTCCTTCCCGGAAAATCCCAAGTTCCCTTGCAATCGCAAAAGCCGTGGTTTTGTGGTCGCCTGTAATCATTATGGTTCGGATTCCTGCACTGGTACAGGTAGCAATTCCAACCTTCACTTCTTCTCTTGGGGGATCGCGCATACCCATGAGCCCTGAGAAAACCATCTCTTGTTCAGCTTCTTCAGGCAGGATATCTTCTGGGACTTTGCGGTAGGCAAATCCCATAACTCTAAGTGTCTGGTTTGCCAAGTCGTTTACGACATTCAGGATTTTCTGTTTCCTTTCAGGGGTTAGCTCTTCCTCATGCCCTTCAAGGAAAATTTTTGTACAGGAGGCAAGGATAACCTCAGGAGCTCCTTTGGTATGCGCATACAACCCATCTTCTGACGTGTTCAGGGTAGTCATCATCTTCCTCTCGGAAGAAAAGGGAACTTCCCCTTTACGCTCGTGTTTCTCTTCAAGAGCGTTTTTCCAAATGCCTTCTTTAGCTGCTGCGACTACGAGAGCACCTTCAGTAGGGTCACCTGTGATATCCCATACACCTTCTGTCTCAACCAGCCCTGCATCATTACAGAGGGTTCCTGTAACTAGCAACCTGTGGAGGTGTATATCTTCTGAAACAGGATTATCTCCGTTGAAAAAATCTCCTATGGGTTTGTATCCTTCGCCTGTAACGTTTAAGAGATCCCCATTTACATACGCTTTTTCAACAGTCATCTTATTCTGGGTAAGCGTTCCGGTCTTGTCGGTACAGATGATGTTAGTTGAGCCAAGTGTTTCTACCGACGGCAGTTTTCTTACAAGAGCATGCCTCTTCACCATTCTCCGGACTCCGAGAGCAAGCCCGACTGTTACAACCGCAGGGAGAGCTTCCGGAATTGCCGCAACAGCAAGGGCAACCCCCCAGAGGAACATCTCGAAAGGATCAAAACCCTCGATGATTCCGAGTATAGCTACGAAAGCCACAACTATAAGGGTTGCAGTCCCGAGCCAGCGCCCGAACTGGTCAAGTTTCTCCTGTAGAGGAGTTCTCTCCCTTTCAATTTCTCCCAGAAGCCCGGCCAGTTTCCCAAAAGCCGTACTCATGCCTGTAGCTGTAATAACGGCCTTTCCCCTGCCATAAGTAACTGAGGTTCCGGTATAAACCATGTTTTTCCTGTCAGGCTGCGGGGTTTCGGAAGGGAAGATATTTGTACTCTTTTCTACAGGAACGGATTCTCCTGTAAGAGAGGATTCATCTACCTTCAGGGAGAGAGCTTCAAGTAGTCTTGCATCCGCAGGAATCCTATCTCCTGCCTGCAAAAGCAAAATATCTCCTGGGACAAGCAGGGAAGAAATAACTTTTCCCTCTTTCCCGTCCCTTAAAACCAGGGCTTCGGGGCTGGTCAATGATTTCAAAAGTTTGATTGATTCTTCAGCCCTGTATTCCTGAACAAAACCGAGCACGCCAGCAAGAATTACAGTAAATAGGATCACAAAAGCGTCAACAAGCTCTCCGAGGAAAGCGGAAACCAGTGCCGCCGCAATCAAAATTACGATCAGGAAACTTTTGAACTGGGAAAGAAAAAGTTTTACAACCGAAGTCTTTTCTTCTTCTTTAAGCTCATTTTTTCCGTATTTTTCAAGCCGTTTTTCCGCTTCTTCCGAACTTAGTCCGTCTTCTTCGAACGTGTTCAGGGTCTTTAGAACCGCATCTGCGGCTTCATCATAATACATCCAGTTTATATCTCCAGTTAATCAGACAAGCGCTTTGAGTTTAAGAGCGTCCATAACTTGTCAGTTCTAAATATAATATTCGAGGTGGTAATTAATATTAATAGAATATAGAACTTGGGATACAAAAAAATTAAAAATGATAAGTTATATTCCCTAGAAAAGCCTCAAAGATATCTTTGATCTTGGGTTTAGTCAAGGATACTTTAGCTGCCTTTTTAATTGGTCAATATTTCCAACAAAATACACTCGGGTTTTGTTTTCAGTTTTTTATTCCGAACTTCAGTGATAATATAACAGACCATTTCAGTAAGTGAAAAACAAGAAACTTTTGGACTGGGAACTCCATGGGAAATATTAACAACTTAATCATGATGGACTATTTAAAAATCTACACTTCAAAGATACTAATTATTGGGTCTATCCGGCAGTGTACCAAAAACTCTATATATTCTGCTTATGTGCTTCTAATAGTTTTTTGAGTTTAATAGTCCGGTTTTCAGTTATAAAGGCCTTATTTTTGTATATTATGGAATGTTTGACACTTTTGAGCCTAGGCGGGTGGTAAAATGTTGGAAATATCGATGAAATTCAGAAGTTTTATATTAAAGTCTACGTATTATTTTAAGGATTTACGTGGTTGAACTAAGAAACTAATGACGTTAAACTTTCAACAGTTTAAAACGCTAGACTAGTTACAAAGCTTAATACGTCTTATTCTGTACCTCAAGTGCGTAAGTTC
>DATMYS010000529.1:0-4178 GCA_035560835.1 Methanosarcina sp. | reverse complement strand
GATTAAAGGAAAAACTCTTGAAGAGGCCTGGAAACTTTCAAACAAAGCCGTTGCAGAAGCTCTTGACGGACTTCCTCCGATAAAAATGCACTGTTCAATGCTTGCAGAAGAGGCAATACATGAGGCAATTAATGATTATCTGAAGAAAAAAGGGATTGAGCCGTGGGAGGAGTAAGCCAGGCTCTTATTTATCCGCGCAAATAAGAGAGCCTGGAACCGACTACCTTAGACTGAATAAAAGTGAAATTTTCAGATACCCTGTAAAAACTAAATTAAAAATAGCAACAACTTTGCATTTATCAAATTATTTGCCAATTTATCTAAAAATCAGAAAAAATATTATTTTAGGTTTGATCCTATAAGGCTAATGCGCATTTTTGTCAGATATATTCCACTGCATCCGTTGTCGGATTCTTCCTATTTTTATAATCTTTTTTGAACCTTCACTTCTTATCTTTTTAGGATCTTTCTTTTTTAGAGATCTTATTTAAAGCTATCACAAGTGCTAAGACGAATATTATAGCAAGGAATATTACGTTTGTGGGGCTGCTTAAATCTGAATAGTTATTGACAAAACCAGCAGTGAGAGCATAAGTATTCCCAAGACGTAGTCCATAGTAAGCTCCTTCTATAATTAATGCTATAAGTGATACTAAAATGGCTATCAAAAAACTGCGTATTATAGTGTCAAATTTCATTCTTATCAGCTTTATAACTGCACTCTGAAATATAAATAAGTTTATTCCGGCCGAATACCCTCTTGATTTTTCTATGGGGATGGGAACTTCTCACGAGGCGCAGAAATTATAGATACTTTTGTATCTCGTCCAGCGCGGGTGAAAACGGCAAGGGCAGTTCAGTTTTTTGAAAGTGAGGGCTGTAAGAATCAGGGATTTATCTACAATGGCAAGGTTGTAGCGCTTCAATTTCACCCTGAGGTAAATGAAGAAAGAATTCAGTCTTTACTAAAGCGGTTTGGAGAAGGAATGGCGAATGGACTATTTATGCAGAAAAAAAGAGGAAATGCTCGGGCAGAGAAAATGTCTGGCTGCCACAAAGGAATTTATGTTTTTGATTCTGGACAAATTTGGATAATGATTTAAAGAGTGTTTAGCTATTCAGCCACTCAGTCGGTAGCTCAGTCGGTAGAAGACTCAGGTGAGTTCTTCAGCCATCTTTTCCGGCGCCTTATGCCCTACGTGGCCTGCTGCTCGTTTATTTTCTTTTGAGAAAATACCTTTCACTCCTCCTGAGATAAGGGCTGCAATATCTTTCAAGACCAGGCCCTGTTTTAGCCCTTTGGGAAGAGCAATATATTTCGGGCTCCAGACAGGGTTGAATTTCTCTTTAAAATCCCTCAGTCCTTTATAATTATAAAAGTGTTCTCCATGGGTAAAAATTAAAGATCCGATTTTGTGCCAGACCGGAGCAAACTGCCGTGTTTCAAGCCCTGAAAGGGGGGCCATCCCGAGCGAAAAACGACTGTATTCCTTTTCTTTACCCCAGAGCATGAGCTTGACAAAAAGGTATTCCATCGTCCTATCGGGGGCATCGGGACTGTGGCGCATCAGGTCAACACTAATTTCTTCCTTATCCGCGCCTGTCCAGATGTTTGCAAAAGCAACTATCTCGTTTTCATTTCTCACAAGAGCAATCGGGAAATTGCTCAGATATTTTTCGTCAAAGAAGCCAATTGAGAATCGCTTTTCTTTTCCGGCTTTCATTTCCAGCCAGGCATCCGAGATTCTTCTGAGTTCAGGCATAAGGCTAAGCACCGCTTCTCCAGAGACAATTTCAAACCAGTATCCTTTTTTCTCCACGTTCCTTAAAGTATAGCGGAAATCTTTGCTTGCACTTCCTTCCAGGGTAAAAGCCTCAAGGGGAACTTTTGCCTCTTCCCCAATTTTTATAAGGGTCAGGCCAAGGTCAAGATAAACGGGAATATATTTTTCGCTCACCTCATAGAAAGCAGCCCTTCCCTGGTGCAACTTGCTCATTTCATAAAAGTCCCAGATCAGCTCTTTTGCCTGATTGCTAGTTCCAACGATATCTCCCATTGCAACCCAGGTCCTCCCGGAAACTCCGTACATCAAGAAAGCCTGCTTTTCATCATCAAAAAGTAGATATTTGTCCTCGGTAAACACCAGGTTTCCAGCCGTTTCCGGACTTTGGTTAATAATTCTTTTTGCAAGCTCAATCTCCCCTGTCTCTGGAATGTGAATGTCCCTGGAAAAAGGGCTCAGCATTTTTGCCATCCCAAGAACAAGAAGCAGGATGAAAACTCCGACTGTAGCCCTTAAAAAGCTGGAGGCCTGGGAATTGATCCCGAACTGCCACCAGAGTTCGTTTGAATATTCCAATTTACGGTATGAAAAAAATCCAAGCCATACAAAGCTTACGAAGACTAATGTTATTGCAATTATATTGCTCCTGCTAAAAGATTGATGCATAAGCGAGGACTTTCTGTAAAAATATTTCCTGCAGGGGAGTAAAAAGAAAAGCAGAATAAAAAGAACTGCAGCTTCATGGTAATCAAAGTCTTTCAGGAGAGCAAAAATCCCACCCATAAAAAGTACGGCAAGAGAGAGAATATAGGCTCCGTCAATTCTTTTCCAGAGCCCGTTTGCCAGAAGCAGGAGTAATACTCCCATAATGCTTCCAAAGAGCCTGGAGGCTTCTATTAAGGGAAGAGGAATAATATAATTGAGGTCATGCAGGTACCTTGGATCTGAAGGCAGGGCTCCGGAAAAGAGGAGGGACACTCCTCCAAGGAAAACAAGAATCGAAAAGACCTGAGGTGCTAGCTCGGATAGGCTTGAATAGGTAGCTTTCTCAATTTTCCTCAGGAATTCGTCTCTCTCTTGATATTCATAAAATATAAGGGCCAGTAGCCCAAACAGGAAAGGAATGAAGTAGTAAATTGTCCTGAAAAGGAGAAGCGGTTTAATTATATCGACTGTACCAAAATACGGTCCCAGCATAAACAGCATAAGGGTTTCAAAAACCCCGAGCCCGCCCGGGACAGTACTTATTAGCCCTATAATCTGCGCCAGCGCAAAGAACACAAGGACATGAAGCAGGGTAAGCTGTGGATTTGAAGGCAAAAGAAAATAGATAATGCTTCCCGAAAGCAGGTAATCTACTGACGATAAGCCAAGCTGCAAAAACGCTATTTTTGGTTCAGGTACCCTGATCTGGTATCCCTTTACTCTGAAATTCAACTTCCTGAACGAGGAAAAGAAATAAACAGCAACACTAAGTAGCAACAAAATTCCAACAATGTTTAACGGGACAGGAATCTCGGGCACGTAATCCGACAGTTTCACAGGATAGAATGTGAAGAGCAAGCCGCCGACAAAGCAAAACCCGACCCAGAAGGTAAGAATGCAAAAAATTATGATTTCCCAGATCTCGTGTAGATTCAGCCCGTTTCTTGAGTACAATCTGTATCTCAGGGAACTTCCTGTCAGGATGTTAAAACCAACACTATAACTTATGGATGTGCTGATAAAAGAGGCCCTGGCAGTCTGCTTATAAGGCAGAGGATGATTAATATGACGAACTGCCAGGTAATCGTAACCTGTTAAAGCAAGATAACTCAAGAAAGTTAAAAAAAATGCAAGCTCTATATGGCTCAGTGGAATGCTGGTAATACTTTTGAGGACATACATCGAGTGTAAATGACGTATCTGTCTATCCAGGGTCCACAAAGCCAGGGAGAATATAACCGCTGGCAGAAGGTAACCTGCGAGCCTCTCTATTTTAAGGGTTTTTTCCCGCATACTTCCTTTGTCTGTCATTGAGATCAGCGTTTTTCTGAAGTTTAATTTTTTGTTTCTTGTCCTTAGAGACCAAGTTACTTCCTTAAGATATATATATATCGGCTTTGAATATCAGACGAATTCCCAAAATACTTCTGACTCATTTTTGTTTTTACTCGTCAATGATTTTCCGCTTAGAAATAAAGTATTATATTGGGGGAAACTTTAATAATTTTTTGGTTCAGTCTGCGTTATTTTGCATATTTTCTTTTGGGGCAGTGTACCGAAATTTTTGTAAATTCTAACCCTAATTTGATAGAAGCATACATTTTGTAATGTATAAATGGGCTTTATGCTTCTGTTTTCCCCATACAATTCAAATTTATCTCTTGTGTTCACTGATTTTTGACATTTTTC
>DATMYS010000528.1:0-5475 GCA_035560835.1 Methanosarcina sp. | reverse complement strand
GGCAACTGCTCCGGCTTCTTCTGCGATCCTGGCTTGCTCAGGAGTTGTAACGTCCATGATCACACCCCCTTTCTGCATTCTTGCAAAGCCCCGCTTGATAAGTTCGGTCCCGTGTCTTAATTTTTCAAAATCCATGAATGTGTCATCCTTGGTTTTCAGCTAAATATTTTAAAAAAGGGATATAATAGAGTTAAATTGACAAAGCAAAATTACTGAAAATAAATAGATGAGTTTTATCTCATCGATTTATAACGTTTTTAATGTCTTTTGTAGTGTTGATATCTAAATTATCTTTGGTGCCAGAGAGTACCAATTAAAGTTACACTTGCTCAAGAGCCTGTTCCAGATCTGAGATTATATCTTCTATATCCTCAGTACCTACGGAAAGGCGTATGTAATCGGGCGTAACTCCATTTGCTTCCTGCTCGGTAGGGGTTAATTGCTGGTGTGTGGTAGTTGCTGGATGGATGACAAGACTCTTGGAATCTCCTATATTCGCAACATGTGAAAGCAATTTCACAGAGTTAATAAACTTTTTACCTTCTTCAACGTCACCCTTCACGCCGAAACCTATCAATGCACCGTAACCACCTTTCAGATACCTGGATGCAAGTTCATGACTCGGATGATCCGGTAAACCGGGATAATTGACCCACGAGACTTTCGGATGATTAGAGAGATATTCTGCCACCTTGAGGGCATTCTCTGAGTGCCTCTGTATTCTTAGATGCAGGGTTTCAAGTCCCTGAAGCAACAGGAACGAATTAAAAGGTGAAATAGCGGCACCTATATCTCGAAGAAGCTGTAGCCTTATCTTAAAGACTAATGCAACATTTCCAAGTCCAGGAAAGGCTGAAAATGTGTCCCAGTATTTCAGGCCGTGATACTCTGGATCAGGATCTGTGAATTCCGGGAACTTACCATTGTTCCAGGCGAACTTTCCTGAATCGACTATAGAACCGCCAATTGAATTTCCATGCCCACCGATAAATTTGGTTGCCGAATGCACAACGATATCAGCTCCATGTTCAATGGGTCGGACAAGCCCTACAGCACTTGTGTTGTCTACAACAAGCGGAATCCCGGCTGCATGGGCAATAGCTGCAATCGCCTCAAAATCTGGAACATCAAGCTTCGGGTTACCTAGTGACTCGATATAAATAGCTCTGGTTTTCTCATTAATAGCTTTTCGGTATGCTTCTACATCAGTTGAGTCTACAAATATTACTTTTCTTCCCAGCTTGGGAAAAGTGTAACTAAAAAGTTCATAGGTTCCGCCGTAAAGATTATTTCCGGATACGATTTCGTCTCCTACTCTTGTAATAGCTAATAGGGCATAGGCTATTGCTGCTGAACCGGATGAAACTCCAAGAGCTCCAGTCCCACCTTCAATGGCAGCTATGCGCTGTTCAAAAACATCAGTAGTGGGATTCATTATGCGAGTGTAGATATTCCCAAGTTCTTTGATGCCAAAAAGATTAGCTGCATGATCCGTATCCTTGAAAACATACGATGTTGTCTGATATATCGGTACAACACGTGCTCCTGTTGTTGGATCTGGAACCTGTCCAGCGTGAAGGGCAAGTGTTCCTAATTTATAGTTATTAGTCATTGGAATTTTTCTCCTTGTTTACCTGAAGATTGTATTTTTCAGCGATTTCCTGGAATGTATCTACTACATAGCGAACCTTATCCCATGAAAGTCCGTATGTATTCAGTTTCCATACACGTGTGGCTCCTGCAAATTCCCCGACAATGCCCTTGCTTGAAAGTTCGTCTGACAGGAAGAAACCTCTGCGTTTATGCTCATGAGCTATAAGATCGAAACTCTTGATAGTATCAACTTTGGAAAGGGTATGTTTGCGTGGATATTCTGAGGCGACTTTACTGCCTTCGATAGCAAGCAGACCATCGATCAGATAATTCGATTTTTTCAGCTCATCTTCCCAGTTATTTACTCTCTCATTAACCGTAGGGAATGAAGCCATCATGCCTAGCAATGTTGAACCCATCAGTGTGCAGCCAAGCATCTCGACTTCTTTTACTCCAAACTTGCGTTTGGTTAGATCGCCCGTCATCTGAGTTGTGCGGAATATCTTGGGAGCCCATTCTTCGGTTGTTGCCAGTATTCCTGAAGGTGCAGGAGATGCCATACTTTTATGGCCTGAGCCTACAACAAAATCCGCACCGATATCTTTTCCATCAACCGGCCTGACACCAACAGTATATGCTCCGTTATACAGGAAAGGAATGTCATACTGGTGGGCAACTTTCGCAATGCCTTTTACATCATGCTCGTTTGCGTACTGGTAATCAAAATGGTCGATCATTACCAGTACAGGTAATTTGCCTGTTTCCTGCTTAACCGCTTCAATTTTCTCAGCAGTAGCATCTGCAGTCACAATATTATGCTCGTTTAAGGGCACTTCTCTAACTATTCCTCCTGCTCCTTCTACTGCAAGAAATTCTGTATAATGAGCAAGAGCTGAGACTATTACGGAATCACCTTTATTGACCAGAGAGGATGTCACTGCCTGGAAACCTCTCCTTGCACCTGGCACTACTCGAGCCACATCCATGTTAACGAAGCTTGCGAGTTGTTCATGAAATGGAGCAATAGGCGGACTGCTTATTTTATCAAGCCTGAAAGGTTTGCGGCAGGCATCACAGGTGGAATAGCCGTCGCCATATGCTATGAGAGCTTTTCGAGCCTCGGGTGTCAGCCTTCCTGCTGCCTGTATTGGCTGTATGTTGATGTTTGTTTCTTCTCTGGAGCGGATATCAATATTATCAGCTATTTTTCTTACTTCCGGGGTTCCGGTATCATTTTCGATATCATCCAGAATTTTTCTGACCCTATTTACACTTTCTTTAACGGCGTTTTCTTCTTCTGGACTTGTGGTATTCGGAAGCCTTTGTCTAAGGATCTCCCTAATATCTTCAAGGGCAAAAAGTGCCTCAAATGTTTTTTGTGTTCTTATATCCATATACTACCCCTAAGCTAAGACCCGGAATCGAACCGGGATATAATGGAGTTGCAATCCATCGCGTAGCCTTTCCGCCATCTCAGCATCTTTTGTGATTTTGTTATTTTATACTCCTATTCAGCATATACTCCTATTCCGCAGATGTACACAATTGAGGGGTTATCTGCCCAGTATCCTGTATAACTGATACCGATTTAGGAGGGCTATACCCATATGATAAACGGGTATTTTTTGTGGACTTCTGCGGAAAGTGAGCTGAGATTGAGTTGTGAGTTGTATGAGTCGTTTTTATCTGTTCGTCCATGACTTGGTTTTCATAAAATTAATTCAGCCACATTTTGATTGTTATGCATGCTTCACAATTGTGAAGTCCGCGTTTGCTATTTATCTTAACCTGTATTTGTACCTCCTTCAGGCTGAAAGCGCCTTAAAATTTTTCTGTTAAAAGCTTTCCTGTTGTTATCTGCAGGAAAACTTTTAAGCCAGAACCTGGAATCGAACCAGGATAAAATGGATCTGCAGTCCATTGCGTAGCCTTTCCGCCACCCTGGCACCTGCGTTCACAATTGTGAACTGACAACACATCATACTCGTTTTTAATATTTAAACCTGCTTTTTGAGGCAAAATGTAACTTTTACGGCAAGGAGAGCCTGAAATTTTTCTTCAAAAGCTTCCCTGCTCATATTTACAAGAAAACTTTTAAGCCAGAGCCTGGAATCGAACCGGGATAAATGGATCTGCAGTCCATTGCGTAGCCTTTCCGCCACCCTGGTACCACTATTCACAATTGTGAATGAGCACCACAACATACTTAATTCTAATATTTAAACTTGCCTTTTGAGGCAAAAACGAATTCAAATATTTCTCGCATTCGGTGGTATAAACGTAACTAAGGAAGAATATACAGCTGAAGATACACTTTAGAAGAATACTCAATATTAAAGAGAATTTTCTTTCTGAAATTATTATGTTACAGTGGATTTTCATAACAAAAAAGAAAATAGGAGGTTAGGGATTTTATAGTCCCAATCAACAACAGTAGGAGGAAGTTAAGGTTTCGGTTATATCTGGAAACATAGGGTGAGTTAATGTGCTATTGGACTCTGTGACAAAGTTCCCATATAACCCCGTATATTTTTTATTTTCTGTTCTTAGCCGTTTGCGCATTTTTATCCCTGTTCCTGAAATGTGATATTTATTGAATATCTGCCACAGCCGGGATTTTCCTTCTTCAAGGAGATCATTCTCATTTTGAACGATCTTCTGTTCAATCAGATTAAGAGGGCTAGCTCTAACTTCAAGAGATACATACTCTATTGCAAGAAGTATATGATACACTGTATGCAAGAGAATATGAAACCCAGTTAGATCTAGAGCTTCCCAGAATATTTCAACTATAAGCTCATCTTCAAGCTCTTTCCATACTCCTTCAACAATATTTTCATTCAGATCGAGGGCAGAACTCCCTGTTCCGTCAACGATCTCTCCTCTCATATTTTAACCTTGTTGAGTTCATGCTTTCACTTCCTTAAATTAATCTACCTGTTCTATTATTTTTCCAATTTTCCCATATTTTCAACTTTGTTTTGATTTTTCACTTTTCCATATCTTTTCCAATTTTTTCAGAGGGTTTCCGGATAGTTTTTCAGGAATAACATATCAATATTTTCTGTTCCCTGTTACATGGAAAGCCTCAAGCCAGGACCCGGAATCGAACCGGGATTAATGGATCTGCAGTCCACTGAATAGCCTTTCCGCCATCTTGATACTCTCACCATCACAATCGTGAACTGACAAAACATCCTATTCATTATTAATATTTAAATTTCGTTTTTAAGGCAAAAAGTACCTGAAAATTATCTGTATCCATAAACTAAGGATATAAATTGCCTGTTTAACAGAAAAAAAGCAGTTGTGCAACTTCTCCTGTCTCAACAAGAGTTTGAAGATTATCTTGCAGGCTTAAGAGGTTAAATAGGGATTGTTGCATAGGGATTGTTGCGGCTCAAAAATAAGTTTATAATGTCCTGGTATCCATAACTTTCGTATCTGAAAAATTATTATATTTGCTAAACGTTTGAGAATCATAGTTTGGAAATAAGGTGATTTGGAACCTTTGAACCCTTTATTACTCAACTTTACATAAACTTTTTAATGCTTCATCAATAAAGTATGGAGCTTCGACTGGTTTTATCCCTTTTTTCCTTAATTCTTCTTGTGGTCTGCTGCCAATCCTGGAGCAAAGCAAAGCATCACAGTCAGAAATCAAAGAAATCGTTCTGCTCAAAACCTCATCTGCATGCCCATAATCCGCCGAGCCACATAAAGGTATAGTCTCTCTTACTTCTAAGAATTGTATTTTACCACAATCATCAACCTCAAATATAAAAAATCTGGATGCTTTTCCAAAATGCTGGTTGATAACCTTACCATCACTTGAAACAACAGCTACTTTCATTTTTTATCTCCATTTTTCCTGTTTAAAAG
>DATMYS010000527.1:0-2313 GCA_035560835.1 Methanosarcina sp. | reverse complement strand
CTCTATAAGTTATCTTGGTATATGATATTTTAATTTTTTTGTACTGTTATTCTCTCAAACAAATTTCTTATAGAGCAGTCGTTTTCTTTTTAAGGTTGTGTGTCCCTTACAAGATCAGGAAAGGAAGTCTCGGAAGTCTCTATATCTAATGAAGAAGTAGCAGTTCCTTCCGGATATCGGAGGTTTTTTCATGGAACTTACAAAAGTCGTAGAAATTCTCGAAAAAATCGCGCCGCCTGAACTTGCTGAAGACTTTGACGAAGGCAGGATCGGGCTAATTCTCAACCTGGAAAACAATATAGAAAGAGTCGCAGTTGCCCTTGATGCCAATTCCTATGTGCTTAAGAAAGCTGCAGAAATGAGAGCAAATCTTCTGGTTACTCACCACACCCTAATCTTCCATCCGATAAACAAAGTTTCAAAATCCCTGGCTGAATCCCTCAGGCTTGCACTTGATAATGGGATATCCCTTTACAGCATGCACACAAACTATGATCGGGCCGAAGGAGGCATTAATGACGTGCTTGCTGCAAGACTTGAGCTAAATAATATCAAAACTGTGGAAATCGGCAGGATAGGAGAAATCGAACCCTGTACTTCGGCTGAACTGGCATCTCATGTTTCGGAGGCACTTCAAACTCCTGTCATGTATGCTGGGGAAAAAAAGAGGATAAACCGGGTAATGGTCGTCGGAGGCAGTGGATTTACTACTGAATTCCTTGAAATTGCCAGGGCAAACAAAGTTAATGCTTTCATATCTTCCGAACTTAAGCATAATATTCTCCGCGAGTATGAAGATCTCTGCCTGATTGACGCCACTCACTATGCCACGGAAAATCCTGGTATGGAGGCTTTATGCTCCAGGCTGCGCGAAATTTCCGGTCTTGAGGTGGAATTCATCAAACAGCCTTCCGGACTCAAAGCAATCGATAAAACCTGAACATTTTTCCTAATTCTGGCTCAAAATAAGGACTTGAAAAATTCGAATTAAAATAATTGAAAATAAGTTTACGTGAAAATGTAAATAAAAGCAAAACATGTTTTATCTCAGTAAACGCAGGGATGATTTCAAAATGACAGAAGAAAAGGATCAAAGTAGACCGGAGATAGAGAGAAGGGATCAAAATAGACAGGAAATAAGGGAAAAGGATCAAAATAGACAGGAAGAATTTAAAGAAAATTCTTTGGAATCAATACTTGAAGAACAGTTAAGAAATCAGGTTCGTTCGGATTATAGGCGCAGTTTGGGCAATGAATATCGTAGAAGATATATGGAATGAGATCTTGAGTTAACTTCTCTTTTCTAATAAATTATTTTATTCCTGAGTTTGGTTTCAACTGCATTCAAATAGCTCTCGATATGTTCGCGTACCGTCTGCATTTCTTCGGTTTCTGACATTGAGTATAGAATCGTCTCGAGATATCCACTTTCCTTGAGGAAGGCAAAAGCCGCAGGAAAACTAATGTCAAAAATCCAGCTCACGCGAAGAAGTTTAACATCATTCAGGTTTCTGGTGTCTGTAAGCTTTGCCATCCTGTTATTCAGGATATCCTTAACTATCTTTTCCGAGCATCCAGGCGTATCGGGCATATTGAATTCAAGAGCTGGGTTCCTGAATTCTTCCTCTTTCTTGTAATCTTCGCTTACAAGCTTCAGAATATCCAGCTTATCCGCGTCCCGAATTAAGTTTGAATAAAAAACCAATTCCCTGGAGTTTCCTGCGCATTTGGGGATTTCCATGAGATTATGATATTCCACAGCTTTCAGGATTAACTCTTTCTCTCTCAGGGGTAAACGGGACAGAATTCTGGTATTTTCCAGAATTCTTACCCCAAGCAGGGCATGATTTTCAGATTCTGAGTCCTTAAACGTCCTGTATCTCGTAAACTGTTCAAAACGGCCCAGGTCGTGAAATAAAGCGATTGTTTCGGCGAGCCTGCAACCTTCCTCCCCAATTTCTTCCGCTTTAGCGAGTAAAAGGATATTCTCACAGACTCTTGCCGTATGTTCGATTTTCAGCTTAATGTTTTCCTGGATAAAAACTTCAGGAGAAAAGAAGCGGTCTACATAATCCAGAAACCATTTTTTGAAGAAATCGAGGTCTTTTTTCTGCATGCTTTTGCAATAGAAGTTTCAATGTATAATATTTTCGCATATTTACGGAGGCTTTAAGGCTATACTTCTATCAATAATTCTATTCTTTTATCATTAACTCTATTTTACTGTCAGAGTGTTTCTATTTTACGATTTATTATTTCTGTAACAATAATATACTGTTGCGTTAAATATGATAACAATCCGAGGGGTCTTTT
>DATMYS010000526.1:0-7626 GCA_035560835.1 Methanosarcina sp. | reverse complement strand
GTAATATACGTAGGCGCAATAATAAGTATAGTCGTATATAACTATAGCCGTATGAGCTGGCTAATAAACAACTCAAGCTGAAAATCGGCTTGCTGGTATCAGGTTAAAATCTTGTTAACAAAGAAGTCAGTTCATAAATAAATCAGCTCATTGTAACGCGGCCAATTTAATGAATCCAGATTTTTAAACGGATTCACATTAAACGGATTCACATGAATTATAGAAGGTGAAGTCTCCCGAGGCTAAGGAGAGACGAAAGATGACGGAAACGAAAAAAGAAGAGATTACAAAGTACATTGTAATCAGTTCGGATAAAGTGCTGCCTTCAGATGCAGCTATGAAGATCTACGAGTCAGAGTTTCCAGTTACGGTAAAGGAGACCTGTTTTGGACTTATCGTATCGGGAACCAGAGATGACGTCGAGACCCTGGTCGAAAAAATCCGGCAGCTGGATAAAAACCATATTTTTGTAAAGGATAGGGGATTCCCTCCAGGGGACGAGAGGCGCTGCCGCGCAAGCAGGGGTGGAGGTCCGAGGCCTGGATTCCACTTTTTGAGGGAAGAAGTGGAGATGCTTCCTGCCATAGGGGCTGCACTTGACGAACTGGAAGCAAAGGAATGTGTAAAGGAAAAACGCAAAATAAAATGCAGGCTTAAAACTTCGGACCTGGAAAAAGTTATTGAAGAAGAGCTTGCGAGGTGAGTTTTTTGGCAAAGGTTTTCATTTATCCTATAAATAGTCTTATTCTGGCGGATCTGGTTGAACGTTTCGGGCACAAACCCCTTACCATGATGAACCAGATTCGAGAAAAAGTTACAAGCCTCAGCCTGGATTCTCCTCCTATAAACATCACTCCTGAAGACCCTAAATTGGGTCTTAAATATGCTGCAATTGAAGTGCCGGCTGGAGTAAGAGGAAGGATGGCGCTGATAGGCCCTCTTATAGAACAGACAGAAGCTGCAATTATAGTTGAAAACCCTCCTACGGACTTTGGCTGTGTGGGTTGTAACCGCACAAATGAGCTGATGAAGTATCTGGTCCGCTCAAAAGGTGTCCCTGTTCTCGAGGTAAAATATCCGGAATCCGACGACGAAGCCCGTGATTTCGTAAACAAAATCGCAGGATTTCTGGAATCTTTGCCTAAGGAAAAACCTGAAACCGAGAAAAAGGCGAAAGAGGAAGAATCGGCAGAAGAGGAGGACAAGGAATGAGCACAGAAGAATCTGTACCTGTAAAGATTGCACTTGTATCCTGTGGCTCTGAGTATGCCGGAGTTCAGCCCGAATTTGAAGAAGCCGCAGCTAAAGTAAATGCAAAATTTATTTACCCTGAAATTGATGTTGCATCCATAGATACCATAGGTAGAGATTTTGGGCTTGAGGTTGCGAGTGGAGACCTGAGGCTTATGATGGCCCGGGCAAAGGCTGTTGTTGAAGGCACGGCTAATGCGGACGGGGTATTTATTACCACCTGCTTCCGCTGTGCCGAAGGAGCTATTGTACGAAATGAGGTTAGAAGATACATCCATGAGCACTCCAACATTCCGGTAATCAGTTATTCTTTTACCGAAAGCACCAGTGCAGGTACGCTTCTAACTCGCCTGGAAGCTCTTACTACAATTGTCAGGCGCAGGCATCTTCTTACAAGGGAAATTCAGACCGGACTGACTGCAGGAATAGACTCAGGATCAACAACAACAAAAGCCGTGGTAATGAGGGACAACAAAATAATAGGCAAGGGCTGGGTGCCCACAACAAAAGTCCTTGAAAGCGCCGAAGAAGCATATTCACAGGCTCTAAAAGAAGCTGGGGTCTCCAGGGAAGAAATTCAGGCCCTCGGTACTACAGGATACGGTCGTTTCCTCATTGGCAACAGTTTTAAAGCCCAGCTTATTCAGGAAGAAATAACTGTCAACTCAAAAGGAGCCGTTTATCTTGCTAACAGGCAAAAAGGCAGTGCAACAGTTATTGATATAGGCGGTATGGACAACAAGGCGATCTCAGTTCAGGATGGTATTCCCGGGATGTTTACAATGGGTGGGATCTGCGCAGGTGCTTCCGGACGTTTCTTTGAGATGATCTCAAAGCGACTGGGTGTAGATATTACCGAACTCGGAGCCCTGGCAGTTAAAGGGATGCACGAAAATGTATCCATGAACAGCTACTGCATAGTCTTTGGAACCCAATCCCTTGTAAATTCCCTTGCAAAAGGCGCTACTCCTGAAGATGTGGCTGCAGCTGCATGTTATAGTGTGGTAGAACAGATCTATGAGCAGCAGTTACAGGAAGTAGATGTTAAAGAGCCTCTGATTCTTGTGGGGGGGTCTTCATTAATTGCAGGAGTCCCAAAAGCTCTCGGAGAGCTTCTCAAGATCAATGTCATTGTCCCCGAAAATTCCCACATGATAGGAGCAGTAGGAGCAGCTTTGCTTGCTTCGGGCTTTATAGAGGAGTGAGGGAAAGATGGATTCGCTTGAGGTCTTTGATGTCGAGTCCGCAATTGCTTCGGAACAGGAATTTTACAGGAAAATTATCGAGGACAACCTTGCAAATCTCAAGCTTGCCCCGGCAATAGGGAGAATAAAGGTAGTATTGAGGCCTGAAGATTCACTCTTTCAGATGGCAATTATCCTGAGGGATGTGGGCACCAGAGTTACAACAATTGATATTGCCGATATGGAAGCAAAACCGATTGCCCGTGAGATCATAATTTCTATCAAAAAAGAGCAGTATATTCCAGAATTACTGGGAAAACTCTGGGAACGCTATGGGAAAGCAAATATCAGCCAGCCGGACCGCTGGACTGTAGTCATAAATACAGATAATCCAGAGCAAGAGGCAGCTTTTCTTAAAGATATGATGGTTGCAGATCCAAGGCACAGGCTTCACGAAAACCTTGTTGATTTCGCAATCCGTGTTACTCCAGAAGGTTTCAGGGTTCGGTATCACCTGTATAAAGGTAATCAGTTTATTTTTGTGGCATCCGAGGAAGCACTAAAACATGAATGGATCGAAGAGGCAGGAGCGATGCTCGAAGAACTGACGAAAGGAGGGAAAAAGTAAGATGGCTGTACTCCGACCCTATCTTTATACCGGTGGCGTCCACAAGCATGGACTTTTAATTGAGCTGCTGGAAGACCTTGGAGGCTACATAATCCAGAAAGTAATTACAGGGACTGAAGTCAACCTTATAATGCTTATTCCGGAAAAAGATGTCCCGGTAGTGAAAAAGCAATCTGACGAACTGCTTGGAATGATGGTAGAAGCTCCCCTGACCGGAGTTGAGATTGCAGTCGTTTCGCCAACCCTTGCTTCTCATCATCTTCCGCATTCAGCCTGTGATGTAGCAGAGTATCTCCGCCATCCTGGAGCCAACACAAACATGATAGGACTTGCAAGAGGGATGGGACGCAGAGTATCTTTGTCCATGGATTATGAAAGGAAACTTATCAACGAACACGATATTGCAGTTTTCACATTCGGGTCTTTCAGTGACTGCATAATAAACAAAAAGCCAAAACTCTTTGAAGGCATCGAAATCCCAATTGTGGTTACAGGCGGACCTGACCTGAAGACCGAGGAAGTTCCCGGAGCAGATCTTTATGTTGGGAATATCGGAAGGACTTCTCACAGGTTAAGGAAAACCGAGGAGGTTAGTGCTCTTGATAAACTCAACGAAGAAATTGGAAAGATAGCTAATAATATTCGTAAACAGCAGGCAAAAGACCCCCTGGCAGTGCTTCCTCCCAGAGTTATGAAAGAGATTGAAAACCAGGTCCCAGAAATTCGAACTGTACTTTCTCCTGCCCCACTTACCCTCCAGCTTAACGGGCTCAGGGTCAAGTTGCCTTATGATGAATTCCACGAAAGGCTTGAAAAACTGGAATTTGATGAAGGAGCTACCCTTTCCGAGCTTGCAGATATTTCAAAATCAAAAATGAAAAATTATATATTGATAAAAATCAAATCTAAGTCTGACGTTGGTTTTGCAATTTGACCCGGGTTCTGCTGAGTAAGAGCTATCCACTTTACATTTTTACTGGGTTCGTGTCTTTTCACTTATCCTTTAAGCTGTAAAGTCTGACCCTGAAAACGGCGTTTGAATACTGTTTCCACGTTAATTATGCTGGGTGGTTTCATATGGAACTTGAGGATATTGTGGAAATTTTGAAAAAGGATCCTGAAAAAGTTATTCCTGAACTCCTTGAAGATGTCAAGAATCAGTATGGTGAAATCCCCTATATAATGAACTTCATGAAAGACCTTCCGGGGATTTTCATCCCGAAAACACTCTATGAGAATTCCATAATGAGGGAATTCAAAAATCTCGAGCCGGAAACAATAGAACTCATTTCTATAGGTGTGGCTTCTGCCCTTCGCTGCGAGCATTGCCTGAAAATGCATATTAGAGTCGCGAAGAGAAAAGGAATCAAGAAAGAAAGCATATTTTCTGCCATTATGATAGGAGCATCCATCTCCAATGCTGCAGTACTTGCTGAAAGTACGAGAGCTCTTGCTTCCGAATTTCCGGGTGACGAAAAAGATGAAGAGGAAAAGGTGGAAAAAGAGAAACATTGCCGTGATCCGAACTGTGAGATATGCGATATATCCAAGGCCACTCTAGATTAAACAGACAAATTTGAGAAATATTTAAGTGAAATTTTTGTGAGTGCAAATTGGCTTATCAGGACTTTATTAATTTTTCAAGGATATAATTTTTGAATGGGTATAATACCTTTTACCAAAAATTGATGGCACTTATGTAACAGATTTTATTCGATAACACTATTAAATGGGGGTTTCGGAGTCAAACAATCAGTTACCATGTGGCCGGTTTATATCAATCGAAACGATATGTATGAAATAAGTTTGTCCTTTGCACTGTTATTGATATTACTTATTTTACCCGCTGTTTCGACAGCATCTGAAGTGGATCCAGAAATACTTTTAGACCACCCATGGGACCATTCTCCTATCACTGTATATATAGAAAACAAAAGTGTACCTGAACACTACAGTCCCACCTATTACATGCAGATAGAAAAGGCTATGGAATACTGGGAGAAAGGAGGAAATGGAAACCTTGAATTCACGCCTGTTTTCGAACATGTGAATTCGAAAGAAGCTGACATTAGGATAAAGTGGGTTGAAAATTTAGAGAATGTCGAAGAGGCTCCCCCAGGCGTTGCTGGCTACGCAAGCCCCAGGGTATCTGATGGCCGATTTGTAAGGGTGGATATAGTGCTCGAGGTAGGGAACTATCAGGGTAAAGCCTGGCGCCAGTATGGGGATGCGACAATGCTTTCTATTGCAAAACATGAATTTGGGCACGCCCTGGGCCTGGGTCACAGCAGCAACAGAAGGGATATTATGTATCCTGAATACGAGCAAAGAGAAGATATAAACCCTCTCCTCCTGAGCAAATACGGGCCTGTACTACGTATGGCAGCTCTTTCAGCTCTTGCAGTTCTCCTGTACCTCGGGGTAAGCTGGCAGCGCAGCAGGAAAAAAAGGAAAAAACTCGAGGGCAAGTATTTCAAGTAAAAATTTATCTAAAGTACCTCAGAGTAAATCCAAATTAAGACTCTATCCGAAAAATCAAAATTGGTTTTGGGATAAGCTTACAAAAAATATTGTTGTAATAATACTTTTTTTATTTATCCATATTTTTTAAGTCTATTTCAACTACTCTTATATAATTACAGCAGCTCCAAATATTATCGGCTCCGAATCTAGGATATTTTGGCTCCGAAAAGAACGAATAGTTGTTAGCATTCTCGCAACTAAAAATGGAACTATAAAAGACTTAGATGAGGATTCAATGTCCTCATCATATATTCTTTCTTAATTACATATTCTTACTTTCTTTTATACAAAAACACAGCAAGCAAACTAACAATTCCAAAAACTGATTCAAAATCCGGAGATTTTTTGCCTTCATTTTCAGAAGTATCTGGACTTTGTGTCTGTTTAACATTTGTTGCATTACTTGCATTGTTTTCAAGACTACTATTAGATCCAGATTGAGTTTCAGACTTTGTTTCGTTCAGAGTTGCGTTTGATGCTGTCTTGCCAGTTATTGCAAATGGAGAAGATAATCCCTGGGTTTCAGCTGTGAAATACAGGTACCTATCATCTTCTCCTGCAAGAGTGGTTTTTAAAGAATTCCATTTTGAATCATTGTACATATTAAAAGCAATGGAAGACTGGTCTATATTTTTATCTTGTAACCAGGATTTTTCAACCTTGAAATATACTGTTGCATTTTCAATATTATCGGAAGTTGCAAATCCACTGTTTCCTACCCAGATGTTTACGAATTTATATACTTCATCAGAAGGTGATTCTGAAACCAGAGTGGACTGATTTATTAGCATCTCAACTATAGCTGTGGTTTTGCCAACAGTCTTTTTTGAATCAAAACTTATATTAGTGATAGGAGTGGCATTTTGTGGGAAATCGAAATTTGCAGTGTTTCCGTATGTAATAGAAGTCTGTGAAAGTTCTTTTGCTGCTACATTGCTTTGAGGTTCGGGCGAACCACCGACACCTCCGCCACTGCTCCCACCACTGCTGTGGCTGCTTCCACCAGAACTGCCACCACTGCTACTACTATCGCTGTTACTATCATCATTACTTACTACAGTAGCAGTTCCCACGCTATCTCCACTGCTACTGTCCTCACTATCGCTTTCATCACTTGAGCTGCTCACTTCTTCCACATTTATTGTTTTGTTTGCTAAGCTTGTTCCGTTTTCATTGCTTGCTGTAAGCATCACCGTATAATTTCCTGCTGTTGAATAAGTATGTTCCGGACTCTGCTCGGTTGAATTAGTTCCGTCTCCAAAGTCCCAGTTCCATCCATTTGCATTTTGTGAGGTATCTGCAAACTGCACATCGAGACCATTGGAAGCATCGGCGTCAAAGCCTGCTTCAGGAAGAACTAGCTGTTGTCCCTGAACAGTTATTTCTTGAGCTGTTGCATCCCAACCTCTTCCATTGCTCACTTCTAAAACAACTCTATAAGTCCCGGGAGAAGTGAAAGTATATGTTGGGTTCTTTTCTTTTGAAGTATTCGTCAGACCAAAATACCATAAACTTGAAGTTGCATTTTGACTATTGTCAGTAAATGTTACGGTCAATGGCGCATATCCAGAAGTGGAGGATGCAGAGAAGTTAGCGACTGGCAGGCCTGTAGTGTTTTTATTGCCAACCACATAATCTATCTTTTTAAGTGAATCACTTCCGCCAGGCCCAGATACAATCAAAGTAACATTAAAAACTCCATAAGCTTTCGCTCTTCCAAACCTATGAGAAGTAGTTACCGAGTTTCCTTTTCCACCGCTGTAAGACCAATGATTAATTTGCGGATTATAAAATTCCCATTTCCAGTTTGTAACTTGCCCGGTCACGTTACCAGTTAACCTTGAATCAAAAGGAACAGTCCCTTTAGTAATGTTACAAGTAAAGTCATTAATTGTGACATTGCCTGCAGCTGAAACTACTCCAATTGATGGTATAATAGCTAAAATTACTTGCAAGAATAGTATAACTAATAAAACCATAGATGAAAAAGATTTTTTCATACAAGGCCTCCTTAAGACAAACCAACTAAGATGTAAATTC
>DATMYS010000525.1:0-5069 GCA_035560835.1 Methanosarcina sp. | reverse complement strand
TAATTACATAGTATACTAATTGGTGAAATCAGGGATGAAAATATTACGTTAGCAATTAAACAGAAGGGGTAAACAATGACTGATATCCCATCAGAGACAGATAAACCGTCAGAATCCCCATCAGAACCTGTGACTTTGCCTAAAAAATTACCAAATGCCCCAGAAGGTAAGAAGGCAGGCGAATCACGCGGAGCAGCTGCGAAAACTGGCATAGCAACTAGGTACTGGCTTGAACTGATGCCCTATCCTGTAGGCAGTGTAAGGAGTTTATGGCTCTTTGTTAATGATGACTGGAGGCATCTGGACAACCCCGATCCTGGCACTCAGGCCTCTGTGCAGGACGCCTTTTGTAGATGTTCGGAACGCCTGGAGGTTCTGGTCTGGTACTCCGAAGATATAATCGAAGGACTGATAGTAAAGACGAAATAATGGAAAGGAATGAATGAAATGACTCAAACTAGATGACTGTACCTGGAATCTCTTTACTTCTCTGCTGCACAGCCAATTCAATAAACGGGATGTCAAGGCTAGTCTAAACTTGAACCCAAACTCTCCAGATTCCAGGCAACTTTTCTCCTTTTCTAATTTTTACCGATTCATACTAAATTTTTTAAGACGTTTTGCGACTTTAAAAGGCTTTTCCACGCTTTAACCCAAATAGAAAGGGTAAAAATACTCTTAAATAACTGCAAATCCTATTTTCCAGTATAAATTATCCGAAAAAGGATCAGAAAAGAAGTAAAATTGGGGGGGTGAGCTGTGGACAAAAATAGGTATTGTGAAATCACGCGAAGCGATTGGTATGGAATCGCTCAGGTACTTTTTGTTTTTATAGCAGTAACCATGATATCATCGGTTTTCCTGCTTGCGGGCTACTGGTATCTCTGGATTATTATAATAACCGGGGTCCTCGTCCTGCTTGCAGTATGGCACGCGAAGAACTTTGTCTATCTCTGTCCCGGATGTGGCGAAGTTTTCGAGGTTTCAACACTTGAGGATTTCATCAGCCCTAATGGTGTAAATAAAAAGTATCTCAGGTGCCCGAGGTGTGGGAAACGGGCCTGGGCTGATATTCTGAGAATTAAAGAGGAAACTGTCCTTAAGAAGTAGCTGTCATCTGAAAGCCGAATATGCCGGTTATATGAAAAGGAGAAGGGAACCTGAAGTGCTGGGGAAAGGTTTCCGAAAACGAACCATGAGGAAAGATGGAAAAGGAAAACAAAGGCCAGAAAAACAATCCAGACCTTCGTACAGAAGAAAGCATTTCCCTCCTCCCAATTCTTGCTGTCAATTTCATTGGCACGCTCGGATTTAGCATTGTACTCCCGTTTCTAGTATTTCTGGTTGACCGACTGGGAGGAAACGCTTTCATTTATGGACTGGCAAGTTCGATGTATCCGGCTTTTCAGTTAATAGGAGCCCCTATTCTGGGCAGGTGGTCTGATACCTACGGCCGTAAAAAGATACTCCTTATAAGCCAGCTAGGGACTTTGCTTTCATGGATTATTTTCCTTGGGGCTCTTTTTATTCCGGTAATAAGCCTCTTTAAAATTAATTCCGCAGTTCTGGGAGCTTTTACCGTTACCTTACCCCTTGCAGTGCTCTTTTTCGCCAGAGCCCTTGACGGGCTTACTGGGGGAAATGTATCGGTAGCCAATGCCTATCTGGCTGATATTACTTCAGAAAAAGATCGAAGCCGGAACTTCGGGAAGATGTCAATTTCCGAGAACCTGGGATTTATAGTTGGGCCTGCCCTTGCCGGGATATTGAGCTTAACAGCGTATGGGGATGTGGCCCCTGTCCTGGGAGCAATAATAATCTCACTTATCGGAACACTGCTGATTATGTTTTATGTTCCAGAAAGTAAAGAGTGCGCTCCTGGGGGGCCTGAAGAAGCCGAAAAAGTACGGAAAATCTTCGGTTATGATATCAGGGAATGCAGAACCACGCCTGGAACGAAAAAACCTGAGTTTAGGGAGATTCTGAGACTTCCAGATATCCCCTATATGCTGGGACTGTACTTTCTAATCGACCTTGGTTACAATGTATTCTATACAGCTTTTCCCCTGCACGCAATTTCAACTCTCAACTGGAGCATTGCGAAAATGGGCGTTTACTTTACGGTGTTGAGCGGGCTTCTGATAATCGTACAGAGTACCGTACTTCCCAGGGTTTCAAGAAAATATTCGGATGCAGCCCTTATAATCTTCGGAAGCCTGATGCTCGGTACGAATTTTTTACTTCTCATCCCTGGAAATGTCTTCCTTACCTACCTTGCAGCAGGGTTTTTTGCACTTGGAGATGGGCTTATGTGGCCTTCCTTTCTCTCCCTTTTATCAAAAGTTGCAGGAGGAAAGTACCAGGGTACGATACAGGGGGTTGCCAGCAGTTTCGGAGGCCTTGCCAGCATCACCGGACTTATCCTTGGTGGCCTTTTATATGAAACACTTGCAGGGACCTCTTTTCTGATTGCAGGCCTGGTAATCTATACTGTTTTTTTGCTCAATTTCAGGCTAAGGAGTTTTGAGGAACGGATAAAGGCTAGATATTAGAGATCGATTTTTCTCATATTTTCATATCTTTGAATCAGATCGTGAACTTTGCCCAGTATTAATCACCCATCTTTAAAGTTTTAGCATTTATTGCTACGATCACTGTGCTCAGGCTCATGAAAACGGCACCCATCGCAGGGCTCAGTAAGATTCCATATCCATAGAGTATCCCGGCTGCAAGAGGAATGGCAAAGACGTTATATCCTGTTGCCCAAAGGAGATTCTGATACATTTTGGAGTAAGTTTTTCTGGAAAGCCTGATAATATCAACCACGTCTCTGGGATCGTTTTTTACCAGAACTATATCAGCGGTTTCGATTGCAACGTCTGTACCCGCACCTATAGCTATCCCGATGTCAGCCTGGGCCAGGGCAGGCGCGTCATTAACTCCATCTCCGACCATACCTGTGATGTACTCTGCCTGGACTTCCTTGACCTTCTCGGCTTTCTCGTGAGGAAGAACTTCTGCGAAATAGTCATCGAGTTCCAGTTCTCGGGATACCCAGGCTGCTACATAACGATTATCTCCGGTAAGCATGAGACACTTAATCCCCATGCTTTTAAGTTTCGAAATAGCTTCCCTGGATTCTTTCCTGACAATGTCGGCAAGTGCAACGGCTCCAAGTACCCTGTCTTCCTCAAGTAAGAACACTACAGTCTTTCCCTGTGCTTCGATTTCTTCAATCTTTTCATTTTTGAGAACAATTCCGTTTTCTTCAAGGTAGCCAGGGCTTACAACAAGGAATTTTTTTCCTCCAACCAGGCCCTGTACTCCCTTTCCCGGAATTGAGCTGAATTCTTCCACGGATTGAGTCTGCAACCCTTTTTCCCGGGCACTTTCCAGAATGCCTGTTGCAATGGGGTGCTCAGAACTGGCTTCCAGGGAAGCTGCAAGGCTTAAGATTCTTTCATTATCCTCTCCATCCTCTCCGATTCTATTTTCTTCGCCTGAAAGAGAAACTACATCTGTAACCCCAAACCGACCTTCAGTCAGTGTACCGGTTTTGTCAAAAATGATAGCCTGAAGATTGCGTGCTCTTTCAAAAGCCTGCCTGTCCCGGATAAGAAGCCCGGATTTTGCGGCAATGGAAGTTGAAACTGCAACTACGAGAGGTATTGCAAGCCCAAGGGCATGCGGACAGGTAATAACCATTACAGTCACTGCCCTTTCCAGTGCAAAGGCAAGCTGCTGGCCGAAAAGAATCCAGAGAGTAAAAGTGAGAATTCCCACAGTAAGGGCTACAATTGTGAGATACATTGCAGCCCGGTTTGCCAGGTCCTGCGTTTTTGATTTGCTTTCCTGGGCCGCCCTGACGAGTTCTACAACCTGGCTGAGATAAGTATCCTTTCCGGTCTTTTCTACCCTGACAACAAAAGCTGCTTCCCCGTTAATCGAGCCGCCGATAACGTCATTTCCCGGCTTTTTCGTGACAGGCTTCGACTCTCCGGTAAGCATGGATTCGTTGACACTGCTTGTACCCTCTACAACAGTGCCGTCCACAGGCACCTTTTCCCCGGGCTTGATCAAAACATTGTCCCCGACCTTTAGCTGGTCAACCCCGATATCAATAACTTCTCCATTTTTCTTGAGATGGGCAACTGATGGCATAATCTTTACCAGTTCCTCAAGGGCTCTTGAAGCTCCCATAACCGAACGCATCTCCAGCCAGTGCCCGAGCAGCATTACATCGATAAGGGTCACGAGCTCCCAGAAAAAAACCTCCCCATGCAGCCCGAAAACCACAGCCGAGCTGTAAAAATAGGCCACGCTGATTGCAATGGCTATAAGAGTCATCATGCCAGGCGATTTTTCGGAAAGCTCCTCTTTAATCCCCCTGAGAAACGGATACCCGCCATAGAAATACACGACCGAGGAAAGCAAAAAAGTGAGGTAATCCGCACCTGGAACTCGAAGTTCAAAGTTAAAAAAGTCCTGGATCGTAGGCGAAAGCAGCAAAACAGGGAAAGTTAACACGAAAGAAACAATAAATCTCTTTCTGAACTCTTCAAGCATGTGGGTATGATGGTTGCCGTGCTCTTTCCCACCGGCCGCCTCATGGCCTTCGTGTTTTATTCCTTCGTGTTTCATTCCTTCATGTTTCATTTCTTCTTGCGGTTCATGGCCTTCATGTCTAATTTCGCCATGATGTTCGTGTTTCATTTCATGCTCCCCAAGGCTCTCATGATTCATTTCTTCATGCTGCCCAGGGCTCCCATGCTTCATTTCCTCATGTTGTCCATGGTCCAGCGACTTCTCTTCAGCACGCATCGTTTGGGTTTCGGGATGGTCCTGATGCACCATATTTCCAGCAGGCTTATTCCCACTTTCTTCATGAGACCCATGTGAATCTCTTGGCGTGTCCCTTCCGGAGTTGTGCTCTTTATCATGAGAGGAAGATTCATCTACCTGAGTTTTAGAAATCCAGATGTCAACTCCCTTTTCTTCAGCCTGCATATTTCCCCAATTCTCCTGATTTTAATTTCATGTTTAAATATATTATAGTTTCTGATATATTT
>DATMYS010000524.1:0-2393 GCA_035560835.1 Methanosarcina sp. | reverse complement strand
CATTAAACCCATTTTACTTTTTTTCTAATAAGGTACACGTGGTCATCGATAGCAAGAGACACGAAAATAATATGCCTAGTCTTTTTTAAAGAGAATTGTACAAAACGGAAACTTCTCTAGTTACCGATTTATCCTAATATTTTGCTGACATGACAGCTGCATACATGAATTATTAGGACAAAATGGAAAGAATTTTACTGCATATCCCCGCGGATCCGGAGGAAAGCAGCCAGGCAACAGAGAAAACAGAAACAAGAGAAAGAATATAAAAAGGAAAGAAAAAAAGAATAGGTTATTTAACCACTCTATAAAGAGGTTCTCCTAACTTTTCATTTCCGTTTTCATCTAGCTCTCGTATCGTGTACTCTGTGACTATCAAATCAAAAGTTTGGTCCGGATCATCCGCGAACTTTCGGATATCATCAATTTCTAAATCAATTAAAGTAGGTTCATCATCTTTGATTTTTACTAAAATTTCTTCGTAGTTGTTGATCTCTGCGAGTTTTTCAAGTGCTTCAATTATTGACATTTTCATACTTTTATTCCTCCTTCTCTTCTTCTCCATGAACTATGATAGTAACATCCTTTCCCTTATTCGGAATTCCCACAGAAAAGGGAGCCCCCACAGAATCAACCTGGCAAGAAAATACCAATTCTTCCGGGAGGATCTCCACAGAAGATCCCGCGAACTCTTCAAGGTCCCTAAAGCTCCGGACCTGCCGAACGCCTTCTATTTCCTTGTGTCCTATAATGACCGTGCAAGGCCTTCCAGCGTTTCCAGCTCCCACGCCTGCAGGAATACCGCGAGCATTTACGGACCTGAAAAAGATTCTATCAGATGGTTCCAGCTGCATAGTCAGTTTTCGATATTGTTTCGGCCAGGGTTCCGCTTTGCCTGGTCGGTTTGATGGTCTTTCACTCATTTATCTACCTCATCCATGTATCGAGTTAACACGTCTCCACTTAGAACCTCTTGGCCGCATCCGATACAGCCTGCATACTGGCCTACCATGGAGAGCAGCAAGCTCAATTGCTTTATCTACAACATCTCCAGTCAGATCACTTTGAACAATCTCAAAAATATCATCGCCGAAGAAAAAGGCATACGCGAATTCATTCCGGTCTAGATCGTCTAGATTAGATTTTTCTTTCAATGTGTGTTTGTCCTTGATTTCGTAATATGACTCCCTGCTTGTGTTCACGATGAGCCCCTTTAACTCGTCTGGAGCACTAACAAGCACGGTGTTGAAATCAGAATCATTAAGACTCTTCAAAGGAACGTTGAAAATGTTTCCATGGTATATACGTTTCATTACTATACTTCCTCTTCAATTGTACTGGAGCGCAACTTTCGGAAAAGAAAGGAGTTAGAACTTAGAGAGGTATTCGTTTTCGTACTCCTCTCTGAAGTTTGCACATGTTCTTAATATGCTGTTTTGTCCTGGCCTGTTTATTTTCATCATACTAGGGGTCACGAGCTCAAAGGTAAAGCCCTGTTTTTGATAGTGCTCCATTCCTCGGAGAAGCCATTCTTTAAAGCTCATTGGTTCCGGTTTCTTCATTGGTCTGCCGTAATGTCTGTACTCCCAAGCTTTTTGAGTTGCTTTGATTCTTGCTAGTTCTCTTGTGTATCCTGCTGCGCCCATTGTTCTACCTCTATTTACTATATACACAAGTAAAGTATATAAACTTTACTTAGAAAAATAAAACTGATAGCGGAAGAGTGAGTGATTCTAAGGCGTTCTAAGACATATTTAGAGCGCCATGCTCTCAAACATACCTCTAAAAACAGGAAAGCTTAACAGAACGCCTTAAAAAAGGCAGATATCAAACACAAGAGTCTTAAATAGAAACTAAAAGATCTAGAGAATAGGGAAATAAATTATTTATTCACATATATTATAAGAATGAAATTAAAGGGGTAAGTTACTTCAGTTCAAAGAATGGTATTAAATTTTAATCTGGGATGTCTATTATTTGCAGTCGAAATATACCAACTCGAAAATAGACCAAAATCCAGAAAATTTCCACTGCAAAAACACTCTGGGTCATTAACACAAATGATATTAAAAATAATTCAACTCGTAATACTCACCTTATATACAATCTGGATTTTTACCTCCGTTTCTTGTGGAAATTAAAAGTTTAGGGGAGCCTTCGAAAATGACAAATAGACGTGAGAATTTTACCTCATTTTGTTAACTCAACAAAAATAAACGCCATCGGTTAAACGTACCTATGTGTTTTTGTAAATAGTCATTCTAAAGACTATAGACAGAATTTCAAAAATCGTTAGCTAACGCCTTGATATTTCGACAATGGTATTTTTACTGCCGATAACCGTACCCATTAAACGCAAAAAAACATAGAGAAACACATAGGCAATATCCTGT
>DATMYS010000523.1:0-4649 GCA_035560835.1 Methanosarcina sp. | reverse complement strand
GTTTTGAAACTTACTAGTTTGAGAGTAAAATTGTTTTGGGATGGGCTTGTCCCCTATAACTTTGTAATTTATTTAAGATATTCTTGGTGTCCTTACCTGCTCACCTATTTGATCTCAGTCCACTTGGATGACTTACTTTTTCTCTCGTGAGCCTTTTTAGTATAAGTCTTCTGATCACCTTGATATCAGTTTTACTCATTTACTTTCTTTTCGGAAAGTCCATATACTGCAGGACTTTTGATTACCCCTCCCATTGGGTTGTATCGAGACCCGTGACATGGACAGTCCCAGGTCCTTTCTGCATTATTCCAGGAAACAATACATCCCATATGCCTGCAGGAAGGATCAAACGTATGGAGCACTCCTGCCTCATCCCTGTATGCTGCAACCTTTTCATCTTCGATTTTGACAATTGCACCTTCTCCAGGCAAAATCTGCGAAGCTTTTTCGTGAGCAGGAATTATCCGATCTCCCACAAGACCTTTAGTAGCTTCAGCAACCTGTGAAAAGAAGGTTTTAGCCGATTCAAGAGGTTTGAATCGCGAAGGATTATAGACCTCTTCCCAGGGGTTAGACCGGCCAAGGATCATATCTGTGAGAATCGTCGCTGCAACGGTACCTGTGGTTATCCCCCATTTCCTGAACCCTGTTGCAATAAACAGATTTTCGTTGTCTGAGATTAGCCGACCAATATAGGGAATATGGTCGACGGTTATTACATCCTGGGTCGACCAATGGTAATCGATGGAATTGACTGAATAGACTGACCGGACCCATTTCTCAAGGTTTCTATAGTGATCAATTTCATTCCCTTCTCCGGTCCTGTGCCCTTCTCCGGATACAAGTATTAACTCACCTTCCCCGGCAGGTTGGGAACGCAGGGATCTGACAGGTTCCTCGGCACTAATAAACATCCCCTGCGGGAAAGGTTCTTCAATACGAATCCCAAGAACGTATGAACGAGATTGATAAAGGCGCTGAAACAACATTCCTGGTTTATCATGAATTGGGAAATGGGTTGCCTGAATAACCTTGTGTGCTTTAACGGTTCCCTTGTCCGTCGTTATAGTTACAGGGCCACTCCCTTCAATCTTCAATGCCCTTGTCTTTTCAAAAATGTGGCAGCCATCTCCCTCAATCTCCCTTGCAAGGGCACAGAGATATTTTCTGGGATGGAACTGCGCCTGATTGTCAAAACGGACTGCACCATATGTTTTAAATGATAGCGGCAGGTCAGCTTTAAATGAAGCCGGGAGCCCAAGGCTTTGAGCTGCATCGACCTCTTTTTGAATATTTCCAACCGATTCTTCAGAGCCGGCATAAACATAAGCTGGCTTACGGACAAAGTCACAGGCTATATCTTTTGAGCTTACGATAGAAGCTATCTTTTCTATGGCTGCCTGATTGGATTCTGCGTACTGCTGCGCCTGTTGTTTTCCGAACTTTGAAATCAAGCGATCATAGATTAGGCTGTGCTGGGAGGTAACTTTCGCAGTTGTGTGACCTGTTACCCCTGTAATAATTCGATCTGCTTCGATCACTGCCACCGACAGTACCCCTGCTTCCTTTAAAAGGTATGCAGTTGTAATGCCCACTATCCCGCCCCCTAAAATTGCTACATCCACGCGAGTATCTCCAGAAAGAGGAGGATAGTTGGATTCAGGCGTGGTTGCCATCCAGTAAGATTCTGCCCTTCCAGGCAGGATATAATCGGTTTCCTTGTGGTTTGTCATATATTTCACCATGAAAATATGGAGGAGCCCCGCGCACCTGAGTCTTTCTTATGGTCATGCCCGTTAAGCAGTAAAACTCCAAGAATTAGCTTGCATCTCGTAAACTCCCAATCCACGATTCTCCCCTGTACTTATATGAGAATAAATACCATAAAATTATCAAATTAAATATTATAAAAATTAATAGTAATATTAACTCAGGTATCACTGGTTGCAGGCAGAAAACTGAAACAGGAGTTAAAACGGAAGATCGGAAATCAAGCCAAGAATCAGGATTAATAATGAATCAAAAATTAATTAGAAATAAGGGTAGACAATTAATCAAGAACCAGAACTGAAAACCTGAAAATTATCTATCTTTATATGAGTTTTTAAGACCATTGGTGGAGAAAGCAACAATACACACTGACTCTTAAATCGCCAAAACGTACCTTGAGGTATGAAATAGAGTATTGAGGTATGAAATAGAGTATTGAGGTATGATATAGAGTATTGTGTATGATCTAGGGGTATCGAGGTATGATATGAGGTATCTGGTATTTTTGAGAGGAATACCTGGCTCCGGCAAATCAATTTTTGTCAGGAAAAATAATCTTGAGCCTTACACCATCTCTTCATACACCATCTCTTCAGATAGTGTCCAACTACTTCTTAAGCCACCTGTACTCTCTGTTACCGGAAGACCTGTAATCTCTCAAGAAATCAATCGTCGGGTCTGGGGACTTATTTACTCTCTCATTAAATGCCGTATGGAAGATGGGGATTTCATAGTTCTCGACGCTACAAATGCCGGAAATGAAAATATTGCAAAGTACAGGAAGCTTGTCAGAACGTAGAGGTATACGGCTATTTGCGTTGATTTTTCCTGGATTCCCCTTGAAATTGCAACGGAGAGACATAGAAAAAGGCCTGAGTACGAGGTTGTACCTGAAACTGTAATTGATGAAATGTACTCCATAATAAACAGGCAAACCGTGCCCTCATTTGTTACAGAAATAAAGCCGCAGGAATTTTATGAAAAAATTCGATACAAACCTACTGACTTTTCTAACTATAGGAAAATTCGTCACATCGGAGATATAGCTGGGAATTACACGGTTCTCGTGCAATATCTTGCATGCGAGCTAAACGACAGTGACTTGTATATCTTCTTGGGAGATTACACAGGCAGAGGAGATGAAAATACTGAAAATGCTGAAATTATTAAGTTTCTGATCTCCATTATGTGCAGGGATAATGTAATCCTGTAGGACTATACGCACTTGTACTGCAAAATCAAGTACAGAAAATTTCGTAGTTAAAATTTTAATTTAGAAAGTTATGTATTTACTGCTATTGTTTTGTGCTTCAAGTGCGTAAGTTCTATCCTGCTTGAAGGAGATCACGAAAAAAGTTTTTGCAGGCTGGTAGAAGGTGAAGAACAGACCCAAGTCTCCGAGTTTGCAGATACTCGATATTATGTGCCAGAAATGGAGCAAGCAGGAATTACAAAAAACAATGTCCTTAATTTACATAAGAAATTAAAACCCTGTATTTATTATGAATTTTATAGCAGGTCCGTGCTCGTAACTCACGGAGGACTGAGCAACCTTCCTGAAAATCTGTTTTTTTGTCGGGGTCAATCAGATGATTAACGGCATGGGAGAGCTCAAAGATGTATATCTGGTTGCTACAAGTTTCAACAAAAACACGAATGGGAACACTTACCAAGTCCACAGCCATAGAAATCCTGAAAATTTTCCCATTGAAAACGAAATAACGTCCAACTTGTACATTGGAAAAAAAGGTTTCCTAAAAACTGTTACACTTTACAGGGATGGGTTCCATAGCCAGCAGATTAAGATCCAAAAACTTACTTTTTGAACAGGTAAAGGATTGAAAGATTTAAAAGTTCAATCAAAAAATTTCAACAAAAAAAGGTAAAATATTACAGTTATAAAAAGGAAAACATCCCTGTATAATTCCCTGGAGTAGGAAATATAGGCTAAATTTTAAGCCAGGGAACTTTCCAGAGTTTCTGTAAATAAAAAACTTAAACTGGAGATCAGGAATAATGTAGGTCCTTGAAAGGCCTGAGACCTTTCTGACTATTTTTGAATACGTTCGAATCTCCAGTGAATTATTTAAAGGTATTTTATCCTGTACAAACTCAGGCAGGAGCTTCCTTGTTCATGATATAAGCAACCATTTCAGGATTGATTTTGCTTTCCCTTGAAACCTTTGCTTCAATATCTTCATTGGATTTACCTTCGATTTTCATTTCTTTTATTCTCTCAATAACTGAGGATGGAACGGTATAGTATTCGTTAATGTCCTTCCTGTGGCCCCAGACGTCGCCTTCGATAAGCTGAATTTTTTGCATTTCAAGGAACATTTCTATGGACTTTGAGATTGTGCCCATATAGGATTTAGGTAACTGGATTACATCAATCTTCGGGCAGGTTTCAACCAGTCCAAATACATCCTTGTTCGAAGGCCTGAAAGCCAGGTGAACAATGCGTTCATTAGGATTTAATGTAAAGATTTCTTCTCTTGAGCTAACGACTCTGATTTTCATGTTTTTCCCCCACTATGAAGTTCTTATGTTTTTTTATTGATAGAAGCTACTTTCACTGACTATAAATATTTATCTTACAGTCCAGCTATTTTTTAGATAGTCTTTTGTCTCTCTTGCTTCCGTAATTTCCTGCAATTAAACGAATAAATGAACCAGCTGAAAGAATTGTTGGGATTTAAAGGCTTGAATTAGCCGGCTGATATACTGCTATATTGAAATTGATGCTACTTAACGGAAAGATAGTGAAATAATTTTTACATAAGAGTATTTAAAAAAATATTGCCAGATATAAGTGAACAAATAGTAAAAATTATATATTATTTAGATCTTACAGACTAAAGTTGTCATATATAGTGAAT
>DATMYS010000522.1:0-3919 GCA_035560835.1 Methanosarcina sp. | reverse complement strand
GTACTGGTTTGTAAATTTAAGACTTTAAAATTATTTTTTTAAATGAAAGGTTTTTATTTTCCAAACCTAACTACAAATTAGCATCATTTGGAGGGGTAAAATGGATAAAGGCGAGAAGGGAAAAATTCCATATATACTATCAAATATCGAGAAATGTATGTGTTCTCTGTGCCCTGTCCAGGCTGACAGTAAATGTGCGCAGGATAAACTTGTAAGCTCGAAAAAAGTAATGGAACAAATGCCTGAAGGAGAAGTTCCAAATCCAGAGGATATTCCAGGAATATACTGTTCGACAGGCAAAGCAACTTGCGAGGATCTTAATCCTGATAAGCAATGCATATGTTATACCTGCGATGTCTGGAAAGGATATAATCTTGGAGAAGGGAAACCATCTCAATACTTCTGCCAGAATGGCAGAGCAACTTAAGGTCTATCTGAAAAGAGGTCTATCTGAAAAACATTGTAATCTATGGTATTTTTTACATGTGCCAGGAAGTTATATCATGAATTTCTTAAAACATTAATTTAACCCGCTTTCAGCAGAAAAATATCATATTTAATAATTTTTCCCGCTGAAAATTCAATAACGGCATGATGTAAAGCCCAAAGACCTATGATTTTAAAGTATCCACGCCCATAGTACATCGCGACTATAAAAGTTAAAATGGAACACGTTACTTTTTAAAATGAATCACAATACATTTCTGAAGTCTCTAAACATAGCCAGGCATCACATAAGCTGCCTGAAACCAGAGACCTATTCTCATGCGACTTTTCCGGGTTCATACCTCCCAGGGAATCTATGAAGAAGATATAGAAGAGTTTGTTTCTTTTGCAAAACGCTACTACTGGAAAACTTAGGAAATTATTTCATTCATACCTGAAGCAGTAAAAACAGGGGAACGCAATTGATTCGACTGAAAAGAATTTACGAACAGCCATCAGGCCAGGATGGATTCAGGGTACTTGTGGACAAGCTTTGGCCCAGAGGGCTTCGAAAAAATGAAGTCAGGATTGACCTATGGTTAAAGGGGATAGCTCCCAGTGACGAGCTTCGAAAATGGTTTTCCCATGATCCTGAAAAATGGGAAGAGTTCAGGAGACGCTATCTTGAAGAACTGGAGCTAAAGGAAGAGTATGTACAGAAACTCATAGAAAAAGCGAAAGAAAACGACCTGACCCTGCTCTATGCCGCAAAAAATGAAGATTTTAATAATGCCGCAGTTTTAAAGGAATATCTGGATTCCAGATTAAAGAGGCATTGATTGTTATAAACTGGATTACAAGAAAATCAGGACCTCAATTCAGGTTTATACTTACACGAAAGTTGGGGGTTTTATGCATATGGATCTCGAGAACGTACCGCTAGATGTCCCGAAAACAGAAAGAGAATCATACCTGAAAAACTACATGGAGATTACTCGAGAAAGTGGGAAATTAATGCTATTTGCAGGAGACCAGAAAGTAGAACATTTAAACGATGACTTTTATGGAAAAGAAGTGCCCGAAGACGATGCTAACCCAGAACATCTTTTCGAAATAGCATCAAAATCAAAGATAGGGGTTTTTGCAACCCAACTAGGGTTAATTGCACGCTATGGTATGGACTACAGAGACGTGCCCTATCTCGTGAAAATAAATTCGAAGACCAATCTCGTAAAAACTTCTCAGGCTGATCCTTTCAGTAACCTCTGGTATGATGTGGATCAGGTAGTCAAATTTAAGGAGAACAGTGGGCTCAAGATCCTGGAGTAGGTTATACTATATACCTTGATAGTGAGTTCGAAGCCGAGATGCTCGTGCAGGCTGCCCAGGTAGTTCATAATGCCCACCAGCATGGAATGGTCTCAGTACTCTGGCTCTATCCTCGCGGTACTGCTGTGAAATATGAAAAAGACCCCCACTTAATTGCCGGCGCAACAGGAGTTGGAGCCTGCCTTGGCACGGACTTTGCAAAGGTTAACTATCCAGAAAAGGAAGGAGTAGATTCTGCTGAGGCTTTTAAGGAAGCCATTAAAGCAGCAGGACGTACTAAAGTCATCTGCGCAGGTGGTGCCAGTGACGAAGTTGATGATTTCTTGAAAAAGTTTCATGACCAGATCCACATCTCTGGAGCAATGGGAAGTGCAACAGGAAGAAACATTCACCAGAAGCCCCTTGATGAAGCCATAAGTATGTGTAATGCTATCTATGCTGTAACCATCGAGGATGCAACCGTTGAAGAAGCCCTGAGGATCTACAAAGGAAAATAAAAAGAAAAAAGAAGCCTGAAATTCAAAAAACGTGAGTAACTCTTAGTTTGAGGTAACTCTTAGTTTGAGGTAACTCTAAGTTTGAGAACTGAAGACCATTTGTGCCTATGGTTTTAATACCTTGTTTTAATACCTTCTTTATTCCATTAAATACTCTATTAAACACTATCTAAATACTCTATTAAACGCTATCTATTAGTTTGGAGGAAGTCTATTTGAGAGTAGAGAGCTTCTCTGCTCTTGTTATCATATTCAGACCTTCCTGCATAAGTTCCTCTGCTCTTTTCTGATTTTTTGCTTCGGCAAAGACCCGGAAGATTGGTTCTGTGCCAGATGGACGCATAAGGACCCAGCCATCATCGTACCAGATTTTTACCCCATCGGTTGTGTCTATTTTGTATCCAAGTCCTGAGGCCTCATTTTTTACAATTTCCATAGTAGCATGCGTATTTTCAGCAGGCACTTTGGTCTTTTCGTTAAAGTAGTGAGGTACACTATTTTCAAGATCGGAAAGCTTTTTTCCGCTAGCCAGGATTTCAAGGACCTTGGCACAGCCCATTGCTCCGTCTCTGCAGTATTGATGTTTGGGGAAAATAAGACCCCCATTGCCCTCGCCTCCGAAGACTGCGTTTACTTCCATCATCTTTCGGGCAACATTTATTGAACCAACCGCTGTCCAGTATAGTTTGACTCTTGCCTCCTTTGCAACATCGACTATACGCTGAGAAGAACTTACAGGAGTTACCAAAGGACCTTTTTCATGTTCAACCATATATTTTGCCATCATGGCAAGCAGAACCTCATCATTTACGAATTGCCCATTTTCGTCCACGAATACTACTCTATCCGCATCCCCATCGTGAGCTACTCCCAGATCGGCACCTGTCATCTTTACAAGACTAGTAAGTTCGGTAAGGGATTCAGGTAAGGGTTCGGGATTTCTCCAGGGGAAAGTTCCATCAAGCTGAGCTTCAAGGGTCAAGACCTGGCAGCCCAGTTCCCTGAGTAGGAAAGGAAGAGTAAGGGAACCTGCTCCGCAGCCTGTGTCTGCAACTACCTTAAATCTACGGCTACGGATGGCTTCGGCATTTACTGACTTAATGATGTTCCTTACATAGTATTCATTGACTCCGGGATCGGTTCTAAATCTGCCGGTTTTTTCCCATGATACAGTGGAATATTTTCCGGAATGATAGATATTCTCTATGTCTTTTTCTGCATCCCTTGAAAATTCCGAACCATCTCCTGCAATAAACTTGATTCCATTATACTGTCTGGGATTATGGGATGCAGTTACAATAATCCCGGAATCGGCGAAATCTCGTACATAGTACAGGATAGAAGGAGTAGGGACTTCCCCTACATCGATCACACTCAGGCCTGTCGAAAGAGCTCCGGCAATTGCGGCAGATTTCAGCATCTGGCCCGATATTCGAGTATCACACCCGATGGCTACAGTGCCTTTCGACCCCATATATGTACCAAGGCATCTAGCTAAATTGACCGCCAGCTCAGGAGTTATATATTCATTGGCGATACCACGTACGCCGTTAGTTCCGAATAATGCCATTTAAGGTCTCCCCATTAGATTTAAGTGTGAATTATACCATTCTGGCAGGTTATCCTTATTAGATGAATTTTGTATTTTTTTTAGAAATTTTTGTATG
>DATMYS010000521.1:0-5426 GCA_035560835.1 Methanosarcina sp. | reverse complement strand
GTCGCACCCTTCGCGGGTGTGTGGATTGAAATCTCAAACAAAAACATTAAATCTGAAGTTGAGTATGTTTTGGGTTAAGTTAGCGAGCAAAAGACGAGATGAATTTCCAATGCCAGTAATAACCTTGCAGTATGACGACCTCGAAAAACTCACAGGAACTGATAAGGAAACTATCATAAAAAGAGTGCCCATGATAGGAGCCGACGTTGAAAGAATTGAAGATGAATATATTGATATCGAGTTCTTCCCTGACAGGCCTGACCTTTACAGTGTGGAAGGGGCAGCCAGGGCAATGCGGGGTTTCCTGGACCTTGAGACTGGACTGTCTGAATATGAGGTAAAGCCGCCCAGGATTTCGATCTCAGTCAATGAAGAGATCCTGAGAATCAGACCTTTTCTTGGATGTGCGGTTGTAAGGGGCGTAAAATTCACATCCTCGTCCATAAAATCCCTTATGGACCTTCAGGAAGACCTGCACTGGGGGCTTGGAAGAAACAGGAAAAAAGTGTCTATAGGTGTGCATGACCTCTCGAATGTTAAGCCGCCTTTCAGGTATATGGCCGTAGACCCGAGTTTCGAGTTCGTACCACTGGACTATACCGAAAAAATGAGCATGACCGAAATCCTGGAAAAGCATCCAAAAGGCACGAGGTTTGCTAATCTTGTAAGGGGCTTTGAGAAATACCCGATAATCCTGGACGCAGACGATAATGTGTTGTCATTCCCGCCTATCATTAACGGGACACTTACAAGTGTGACCGAATACACAACCGACCTCTTTATCGATGTCACAGGGCTTGGAGAAGCCGTATATACTGCCCTGAATATTGTTGTTACCGCCCTTGCGGAAAGGGGTGGGCAGATCGAATTCGTAAAGGTTATAAGGACCGACTGCGGAGAACTTATCCTGCCTGACCTTGAACCGAAGACCAGGTTCCTTACAAAGAATGAAGTAAAAGACCTTTTAGGCATGGAACTCTCCTTAGAAGAAATCGTTAAACAGCTTGAAAGAATGCGCTTTGGAGCAAAAGCCCTTGACGAAGAAACCATCGAGGTAAAAGTCCCGGCTTACAGGGCCGATATTCTTCATAACTACGACCTTGTAGAGGATATAGCCAAGGGTTATGGGTATGAAAACATTAAAGTAAGGATTCCTGAAACTTATACCGCGGGAAAGTCTCACCCAATTTCCCTTCTTCGCGCTCCCATAAACGAGATAATGGTAGGGCTCGGCTATTATGAGGTCATGCCGTTTACGCTCACCAGCGAAAAAATTAACTTCGAGAATATGCGCAGGCAAAAAACGGATGATGTTACCTATGTGCTTCACCCGATCAGCGAAGACCAGACAATTATCCGAACAACCCTGCTTCCTAACCTCCTTGAGATTCTCGCCTTAAACCAGCACAGGGAATTGCCTCAGAAGATTTTCGAGTTCGGCGAGGTCGTAAATAATGAAATAACCGGCCAGCACATAGCTGCAGTCTCGATTCACCCGCAGGCCAATTTTACCGAGATATATGAGGTTGTAGACGCACTGATGAGAGAAATGATGCTTTCTTACGAGGTAAAAGAGTCCGAAGATTCCGCATTCCTCGAAGGCAGGCGGGCTGATGTTTACGTCAAAGGCAAAAAACTAGGAGTCTTTGGAGAATTCCATCCTGAGGTTATAAGCAATTTTGCTCTCGGATACGCAGTTGTCGGGTTTGAACTTGACCTCAATGACCTTATTGGTTAATATTGGTTAAAAATTAGATTCTCAATTGAGAGGAGACTCTTTCCTCTTCTTTCCTTTTCTTCCCTATTCTTTTCTTCCCTATTCTCTCCTTTTCTTTCCTCTTCTCTCCATTCTTTCCTTCATTTTTCTCTTAGCATTTTCTCCATTTCGGCTGCGATTTTTCGGACTTCGGATATATCTTCAGTCGCAGCCAGCCTGTAGGTAAGTTCAAGCAGCTTTTCTTTCAAGGAACCAAGTTTATCAAGTGCAAAGTTAAGCTCTTCAAGAAGGACTCCCAGGGGTTTTATCTCGGTTATATCTGAAAGTTTTTCAGGGCCAGCTTCTATAAGGGAAAGTGTCTCAGGAGAACTGAGGTCTACGTCATACTCTTCCTCGAAATCTCCTTTCGGGATTGTTTTAAGCCAACTCACACTCCTGATATGTCTGACAAAATCACTGAGCTGCCGGTATTCATAGTCTCCGGTAACCTTTCCAATCAGCATCTCGTTCCTGGTCTTGAGCGGGACTGCCACAAGGTCTCCTTTCTTTATTTTTGTGATAAATGAGTATATCTCTCCTGTCCAGGCAGAGCTACGCTCATCCTGCATCCCAGGATATTTCTCAAGCATTATTTTCTTTACCTGTCCTTCGTTTTTAATACTGGACAAATCCGGGAATTCAGACCATCCTACTGTAATTACGCTGTTTTCCAGAATCATCTCTTCATCTTCCAAGGTACCTGCAGATTTGAGCAACCAGAATTTCATGACCTGTCTCCTTTTCATTTTTAAGTTTTCATTTTTCTAGAGTGTTCTATTATATTCCTATTTTTACCGCGTTTCAGGTTTTTATAATTGGTTGTAAATCAACCGTTGCGCCGGTTGATCACGCCGATAGAGCTGAGGATAAGGTTCTCAAACTCAAACGCAACCGTTGCGCCGGTTGATCACGCTGCGCTGTCAGGGACTTTTCGGTCAAGCCTTTTTGCAAAAGGGTTGTGATCACGCCGATAGGGCTGAGGATAAGGTTCTCAAACTCAAACATTGCTAGGGGTTTTCGATCAAACCTTTTCTCAAAAGGTTTGCGCTCAAGCATTTTTTGAAAAAGCTTGTGGTCAAGCAGTTTTTAAAAAAGTTGAGTGGCATCCTTGACGCGCTTGCTGCGGCAGTCACTACAAATCGGGTAAAAGTACGGATTTCAGTATATGCACGGCAAGTCCTGGAAAGACTCTGAAGAGCTGAATATCCGGATAGTTTCTATTCCAGAGGTAATTACCGCTTCCTAAATTCTTTTCAAGCTTGAGTTTCGAAAGTAGAGCTTTCTCAGAGTATATCCGTCACCTGTTACTTATTAAATGACTCAGTATCGTCAGAGGCCTTAACCAGGTTGCTGGAGGAATAATTCCTCATTTAGAGGTTCAGCTGCTTCTATATAGTACCTGAAAAGTTCCTTTCCCCAGCATATGGCTCTTTTCTCAAAAGACAGGACTAGCTGGTCCCTTAACTTTCCATTGTTTTCGAAGAGTTTGAATGCAAAGAGCCTATCCGTTACAATCAGGGATGGAATTGCTGTTGGCTCTCGTGATATAAAAAGTCTGGAGTTGCCGGCTCTGGACAGTTTCTCTGCCTCTATACGATTATTTAAAAATAAGCGCTGTGCAACACTTTCGGTCATACAGAGTATAATTTCAGCTCCCTTCTCTGCAAGCTCTGTATAAATTAAAGGAGCTTGAGGATGAGAATAAGCTGTAAAGGTCAGGACCTCCTTTGAGCTTAGAATACTATCCCGTATTACTTCCGGGGTCTCAAATAGATGCCCTGTGTCAGGTTCCAGTAATTCACAATGCCCGAGTTCATCAATTTTCTCCAGCAGGAATTCAGGAATCGAGCTTAAATCATGGCTCAGCCAGTATTCAGTATTTTCTCCTAAAAGCTCAGTCATACTGAGCAGAGGCTGCATATTTTCAACTATTATTTTCCCAATCTCGGACAACCTGTACATTTTGTTTTTTTGGGTTATCAGGCCGGAATCTTTCATTTTTTTCATATGGAGCTGGATCGAACTGGCGTTCACGTTAAGCAGTTCTTTTATCTCATCGATATCTTTTGGTTTTTCCTTCAGGAATAGTAGAATATCTTTTCTTCTGCCCGAAAAAAGAATCAGGTTAAGAAGGCAGTGTTTCATTTTTGCTCACTTCCGGTTTCTACCTTTGCCTCTATATCAATATCATAAAAACTTTTTGATTTTGGGCCCCCGGTTTTTAACTTCTTTTATTTTTTATTGCATTCTATGTTGTACGTAGCGTTTGATTAATCCAATTTTATTGGTCTAAGAGACAGTAACAGCAAAATAAAGATAAAATCTTAGAGTATATTTTTGATTATAAAATCAACGTGGTGAGAACACTGATTCCTGAAAAAAAATTCATTTCGCACTGCAAAGGTTCAGAAGAAATTGGACCTCTTAGATCTGACGATTTAATTGATAGCTCAATCAGTAATTCAATCCACAGTTGCGGTATTCCAGTGGATACTCCAATAGATAATGCAGTCCATAACTCAATGAGTGACTCAGTAAATAACCAGGTCAATGACCCAATAAGTAGCTCGATGAGTAACTCAATGAATAACTCAATGAATAACTCAATGAATAACTCAACGAATAACTCAACGAATAACTCAATCAAGAATTTGTTCGGTAGCTCAATAATTAAATCTATTGGAATGGAGTTTATTCTGATTCCTGCCGGAGAATTTAACATGGGCTCTCCAATGCGTGAAAAACGAAGGAAACTATGGGAAAGCCCTGTGCATAGAGTAGCGATTGAAAAACCTTTTTACCTGGGTAGGTATCCGGTCACACAGAATCAATGGCAAAAAATCATGGGGAACAATCCCGCGTATTTCAAGGGCGAAAAGCACCCGGCTGAAAACGTTTCCTGGAATGAGATTCAGGTCTTTTTCCGGGAACTCAATGCTCTGGAAAATGCTGATGGAATTTCCCGAATTTACCGTCTTCCAACTGAAGCCGAATGGGAATATGCAGCCAGGGCAGGAACTACAACCGCTTATTTTTTTGGAGATAACGAATCAAAACTTACGGAGTATGCCTGGTTTCTGGAGAATTCCGGGCTTGAAACCCATCAGGTCGGCCTGAAAAAGCCAAATCCCTGGGGGCTTTATGATATTTATGGGAACGCTGGGGAATGGGTACAGGACGAGTACCATATCAGTTACAAAGACGCCCCTGAAGATGGAAGGGCCTGGGAAAATACTTTTCCAAGCGTATCCACTCCAATAAGGATAAGGAGAGGCGGAGGCTGGAACGGAAATGCAGGCTGCTGTCGGTCGGCTGAAAGACTTTTTGCGGCTCAGAATAAAAAGTTAAACAGCCTTGGGTTCAGAGTAGTCGGGGAAATATAATTCAGGTTTGAACTGGTTGATTTGAAAATTGGTTCTTTTCTTCTAGATTATCGACTCTTGCTATCGAAAAAGTTAGTGGTATGTTCAAATTCTGGATTCCATCCTCTGCACCCTGTCCCCTGTCTGTTTTACTTTGCAGGCAGGGGCAAAAAGAGATTCAGGTGCTTTCGACAATTTAGGAGGCGACTTAGATTTCGTGTCTATTCGGAGAGGCACTTAGTTATGTTACTCGTGTCTATTTGGTAGAGATACTTAATTATACTACGAACTGATATTTAATACTATTG
>DATMYS010000520.1:0-2376 GCA_035560835.1 Methanosarcina sp. | reverse complement strand
TTTCATATTATAATTAGTTTTCATGCTATATTTGATTTCCGCATTTTCTATCCAGAAGAATCATACTGATCATTCAAAATTGGAGATTTAAGGACGTAATTCTGAGTTTTGTGATGAGCTCGCAACATATACTTTTTTATTTCTCAAAGCGTTGAATCCTAAAAAGTAAATATTTCCTGCACTGAATATAATTAAAATCACTAAAAACCTGCATACCACTGGCAATCTATTTAAAAAACATTCAGATGTCAAAAGTACTGGAAAGATCCTTTTCGGTACTTCAGAGAAGCAGGAAAAGGAAATTCATCATGGGGGAACGATTACAATGGACAAAGAAAGGATTTCTCATCATGAATCCGTTCTGAATATGTACGAACGGATAAAAAAAGACGGGATGACAAATGTCTGGGATCGCTACGAAGCCCAGGGTTTTGGAGGGAATCCAGATAAAAGATGTACGTTCTGTATGGGAGGAGTGCGCTGCGACCTATGTTCCAACGGCCCCTGCCGTTCGGATGCCGCAAAAGATAAAAGAGGAGTATGCGGAATCACTGCCGATGGTATGGCAATGCGGATGATGCTTCTCAGAAATGTAATGGGGGCTTCTACTTATCAATACCATACGGATCAAACCATCAGGACTTTGAGGGAAACTGCCAGAGGTAACACTCCCTATACGATAAAGGAACCTGAAAAGCTAAGGACGTTTGCAAGCCGACTGGGAATCAAAACCGAAGGATCAGACTCAGAAGTTGCTCTTCGCCTTTGTGAATTTGTAGAAAAGGAGTTTAACAGACCTGCTTACGCACCGAGCCAGATTATTGAGTTCCTTGCCCCTCCCGAAAGAAAAGAAAAGTGGAGAGCACTGGACATATTTCCAGGCGGAATCTACGGGGAAATGATGCTTTCCACGAGCTCTTGCCTGACAAATGTGGATGGATACTATGTAAGCCTGGCCTTAAAAGCCATGCGTCTGGGAATTGCAATGGGATACCAGAGCCAGATTATAAACGAATATTGCCAGGACATCCTTTTTGGAATTCCCAGGCCTCACACCATGAGAGTAGACCTCGGCGTACTTGATCCTGAATACGTGAATGTACTCCCGAACGGGCATGAACCATTTCTCGGCTTTGCTATGGTCCAGCTTGCCCGAAAACCAGAATGGCAGGATAAAGCAAAAGCTGCAGGTGCAAAGGGCCTGAGAGTTATTGCCAGCATTGAAACAGGGCAGGAAATGATCCAGAGATGGGAAGAAGACAACGCTTTCTACGGATTTACCGGCAACTGGATTTCCCAGGAAGCGGTGTTTGCAAGCGGAAGCGTGGATCTTTTTGCAGCAGATATGAACTGTTCTCTCCCTGTTGCCCCCCTTTATGCCGAAAAATACAATTTTAAACTCATGCCTGTGAGTGAGCTTGTGGCTTTCGAAGGCATAGGGGAACGCCTGAACTATAACCCTGCCGAAGCCGAAAAGCAGGCAGCACAACTCCTGGATATAGCGATTGAAAATTTCAAAACACGGAAAAGCTCGGTAGAATCTGTTTCGAAGCTTCCTATAAAAGAAGCCGTGGTAGGCTTTTCAAATGAAAGCATTCTTGCAGCTCTGGGTGGCAGCCTTGACCCTCTCCTTGATGCTATAAAAAACGGAGCAGTTCAAGGAATTGTGGGGATGGTGTCCTGTACTACCTTAAGGGACTACGGACAGGATGTACACAGCGTTGCTGTGGTAAAAGAGCTTATCAAGAGAAATATCCTTGTCCTGTCCCTTGGTTGTGGGAACGGGGCTATGCAGGTGGCAGGCCTCTGTACCCCTGAAGCCAGAGAATTTGCAGGAGATAGTCTAAAAGCCGTATGCAAAGCCCTGGGTGTCCCACCAGTGCTCAGCTATGGGACTTGTACTGACACGGGCAGGCTTGCCGATCTCCTCGGAGCTGTCTCTGGGGCCCTCGGAGGAGTTCCAGTTCCTGACCTCCCGGTTGCTGCCGCAGCCCCTGAGTATATGGAACAGAAAGCCACAATAGATGCCATCTTTGCTCTTGCCCTCGGGCTCTATACCTATGTGAACCCGGTCCCGACCGTCACAGGCGCCCCGAATCTAGTCAAACTGCTTACAGAAGACTGTCGGGAAATTACAGGCGGGATTCTGAATGTGGAAAAAGATGCAGTAAAAGCCGTTGATGGGATAGAACAGCACATCATGGAAAAGAGAAAGAAGCTTGGAATCTGAAAACCGGATATTAAAAATTTAGGGTCCTCTTAAACTCATCATCAAACTGAAGACTATTTCTCTTCTATTCCATTAATTAAGGGTACTAGTAGTTTCCCCAAAAAAAGTACATCTTATTTTTTACCAAACTTGAAATTAAAGTAAAA
>DATMYS010000519.1:0-3893 GCA_035560835.1 Methanosarcina sp. | reverse complement strand
TTTCAGAAATCTGATTATTTCAGGGGGTAATATTATGCAGATTACAGAAGAAATGAGCATGAATATAATAGAAGAGCTCAATGAGAATATTGGAAATATAGCTTTAAAGCTCAGAGGCTTTATTAGAGATCAAGTAACGGGTTTTAAGAAAAAAGGGGTAGTTATAGGGGTTTCGGGAGGAATTGACTCAGCCGTGGTGCTTACCCTGTGTGTACAGGAACTCGGAAAAGAAAACGTGTATGGACTGCTCCTCCCTGAAGAGGAATCCGCCCCTTCCAGCAAGACCCTAGGAGCAACGATCTGTGAAAGCCTTGGTGTGTCGTATGAAGAAGTACCTATCTCTCCGATCCTGAGATCGCTTAATATCTATGATGAGAAAGAACAGATTATAAAGAGAACCTGCCCTGAATATGATGCCACAATACATAAAACGTCGCTGATACTGCCTGATTTCCTCAACACTGGACTGCTAAATGTTCCTTATATCCGCCTGGTAAAAAATGGTGAAACTGTTGGAAAGTACAGGCTAAAAGCGACTGATTATCTTGAATTAATAGGATTGCAGGGTGTCAAACAGAGGTCCAGAATGCTCGTTCAATATATGTATGCTGAAACGATGAATTACGCAGTCTGCGGTACGACCAATAAGACTGAACTGGTCCTTGGCCAATTTGTAAAATACGGAGACGGAGGTGTAGATTTAGAACCTCTGGCAGACTGTTATAAGACCCAGGTCTATGCTCTAGGGAAATATTTGGATGTCAATGAAGAAATTATGAAACGTCCTCCAAGTGCTGATACATGGAGCCATTACACGACTGACGAGGAATTCTACTGGCGCATGCCGATTCAGATCATGGACCAGCTGCTGTATGCCCATGAACACCAGTTACCCCTACAGGTAACTAAAAAGAGCACCGGGCTGTCCAGAGAGACAATCGAAAAAGCCCAGAGGCATATCAATAGAATAAGAGATACCACAGAATATGTGCGAGCCGCTCCGCCTGTTTGCTATATCAACAGGTAAATTGCGAAAATGCTTGTAGAAAAAGTTATACCGGTTAAAATACGGCTAAAATCAGGATTTCAGAACTTTGCCTAAAATCGAGATTTCAGGGCTTTGCCTCCAACAAGTACTTGCCTGTAAACTGCTAGAAGCCTTTCTAACAGAGTGCTGTCATATATTTCTGGCAGGGTACTGTCACAGAATACCATTGTGAGAAAATAAACTTAATCACTAACCCAAAAGTGTGAATATGAATACCAGGGTCTCAATTGTTGAATGTCAGGACTACTCGAATATTAAAGAAACGATAAAAGAAGCATTGAACCTGATAGGTGGGCTTGAGAAGATTATAGTTCCTGGCAGCCGCGTACTTCTCAAACCCAATGTGCTTTCCATCCGACCGCCAGAGGATGCTGTTACAACCCATCCGGCAGTAGTATCCGCTATGTGCGAACTGGTCTCGGAAGCAGGAGGTATTCCAATTATAGGAGATGGGTCCGGCATTGTAAAACCCGGATCTACTACAACTTCGCAGGCGCTTAAAGCGTCTGGCATTGAGGGTGTTGCTTCTAATCATGGGGTTGAACTTATCAACTTTGAGACCTCAGGTTTTGTTGAGGTTGATGTTCCAGGCGCAAGGCAGTTTTCTCATCTGTATATCTCAAAAGCTGTAGTCGAGGCAGATGTTATAATCTCGCTTCCAAAGCTCAAAACCCATGAACTCACACTGTATACAGGGGCAGTCAAAAATTTATTTGGCACTGTACCTCAGAAAACCCGAAAACAAGCTCATTTCCTGGAAGACCGCCGCCGTTTCGGGGAGGCAATTGTCGATATATATTCTATTGTTAAACCCCAGCTTGCAGTTATGGATGGTGTGGTTGGAATGGAAGGAAATGGTCCGTCCAGTGGCACACCTGTCTTTGCAGGCGTGATTATGGCAAGTTACGATTGCGTAGCCCTGGATATTGTAGCCTCTGAACTTATAGGAATCGATCCTTTAAAGGTCCCTACAAATAGAGCTGCACTTGAAAGAGGGTTCGGGACAGAGCATCACGAGATTGTGGGAACGTCTCTGGAAAAGGTAAAGGTCAGGTTCAAAAGCCCGGAAGGCGGAATTACTGCTTATATACCAGCTTTCCTTATGCGAATCCTTAGAAAGCAGTTAGCTGTAAGGCCTATAATTAACACTTCAAATTGTGCACTTTGCAAAGCCTGCGTTTCGAACTGTTCAGCGCATGCTATTGAGGAAATAGACAAAGCACTCAAAATTAACGAAGAAAAATGCATTCACTGTTATTGCTGCCGCGAACTTTGCCCTAATAATGCGGTAGAGATAAAAAAGTCACTGCTTATGAAGCTTGTAACCAGAAGTAAAAGTTAACAGGAGAGTTGCATTTTTAGCAGAAGAATCGCCCGGAAGTCTGTGTATTAAGCAGGCTGGACAGTGTACCCAGCAGATTATCAATGTCAAAATTAATTAGGCGTTAACTATAACAATTTATTTCTCCATCAAGACGCCAATGAAAACTAAGTAAAACGATTTGATAGAGAAAATAGTACAAAAATTTGATAGAAAGACCGGGTAAAATAATTTGGTAGAGAAGTGGTATAAAACAATTAGATAGGAAATGGGGGGTATTAACATGACTATTGTAGTGTCTAATAGAGATCAGGTAACCTTTTGCGAAATTGCGGATCATTACCACAGTAATAAACTCTTGTTTGGCGTGAAATTTTTAAAAAACTGGTTTCTAGAACGTCTTGCCTCAAGCGCTCCCGTCCCATCCTGGAGAGCTAAATTACACAGGATGCGGGGTGTAAATCTCGGGAAGAACGTATATGTCGGCTATGACGTGATTTTTGATCGGATTCACCCTGAATTAATTACAGTAGGGGATTATGCTGAAATAGGCGATCGGTGCATTCTATCTGCACATTCAAGAGGGAGTTTGACTACAAGACAGGCATATCCGAGAACTACGGATCCCATAAAAATCGGACGCGGAGCTCTTGTGAATTCGGGATGTATAATCACACAGGGTGTCGAAATTGGGGAAAACTCAATAATAGGCATCGGATCCGTAGTTACCCGTGATATCTCTCCAAATAGTCTTGCTCTGGGCTATCCTGCCAGGGTAGTTAAAAAACTTGAAGGTGTAGGTGAACTTAAAACTTGATTTTAATACCTTCACTATTTTTAATATTTTTAATACCTTCACTGTTTTATTTTTCTACTTTGTAGTTTAGCTCAAAACCGTACTTACTCAGGGCAAAGAGTGCCATCATTATTATGGAGCAAATGAAAAAGACCGATACAAAAGATGCCATCAGATAATCAAAGATTCCGGTTCCACGAAATCCTATGTCCATCATTGAAAATATACTGATATCTTTCTCGTATAACGGATAAAGGTACTCACAACCGCCTTCACTGATGTCATCGAGTAACAGGTGCGAAGCAACTGCAGCCTCTGCAAGAAGTCCGAGATACATCGCCCTTCCAGGCTCCCTGTATTTAGCGTATCCTGCTGCAATCCCGAAAAGGACTGCGGGAATACTGAATAAAAGTGAATGTGTTGGAATTGGGCCAGCCCAGCAATGCTCCATAGTACCGTTTATGAACAGGCTGTGAATGATCATAATATCCGGGAATAGGGAACAGATACTGCCTACAAACAGCAGAAATAGTAAATTCTTTGAATCCTTAAGAGAGAGTTCCCCTCGAAAAAGCGATCTGGCAGCAGCATAGACTGCTACTGCACTTATACAAAGTACGAAGAATAGCACATGTACGACCGGGTAGGGCATAATAAAACACTTGTAATTTTCTAAAGGTAAAAACTTTTTTTAATTAAAAATAAAGTGTTTCTAATCTATATAATAT
>DATMYS010000518.1:0-6417 GCA_035560835.1 Methanosarcina sp. | reverse complement strand
TATTAAAAGATTCCATGATTGCCGCAAAAAACGGCAGCCATTATCGATTACAGCCACCACCTTTTACAGTCTTTTCAACTGCTGGCTGTATACCTTTCCGATCCGCTGGATTGTATCGGCTTCCTCGGGGTCTTTGTCGTCCCGGATGCGGATAAAGCGCGGAAAACGAAGTGCAAAGCCCGAGTCATAATTAGGGCTTTTCTGGATTTCCTCAAAGGCGATTTCCAGGACTATCTTCGGCCGGATTGCAAATACACCGCCTGCCTCTCCGCCTTCCATAAGCCCAGAAAGCATCTCTGTAAGCTCCTTTAGCTGGTCATCGGTCAGGCCCGTACCCACCTTGCCAACCTGAAGGTAACGCAGGGTTTCGGGGTCATAACAGGCAACCGTGTAGGAACCTATGAGATTTGCACGCCTGCCAAAGCCCCATTCCGCCCCAACCACTACAAGGTCAAGGGTTTCCATAAGAGGCTTTTTCTTAAGCCAGTTTTTGCCGCGCTTGCCAGGAGAATAAAACGAATTCGGGTTTTTGACCATAACACCCTCATGCCCGGCTTCTAAGGCTTCCTTATATATCTTCTCTATAAGTTCGAGGTCCCCGGTTATTATCTGTTTGTCCACGCAGATGGATTTTGAATCTTCAACCGAGCTTTCCACGCAGGATTCAAGCGCTTTTCGCCGCTCAATCAGAGACAAGTCAATCAGCGTTTTACCGTTTAAGTACATTATGTCAAAAAGGTTGAGCTGAATAGGGATGCCGAGGGCTTTTTCCTCCACGTCGTACTTGCGCCTGAAACGCTTAAGGATCTCCTGGAATGCCCTGGGCTTGCCATTTTCATCCACTGCGACAGCTTCTCCGTCAAGGATTGCGGATTCGGCCTTTACATGTTTACGGATTATCTCTACAAGGTCAGGGAGGGAGTTTGTGACATTTTCAAGTTTTCGTGAAAAAAGCGTAACTGAATCTCCAGCCTTATGAACCTGAACTCTTGCCCCATCGAATTTCCATTCGATTGCAGCCTCCTTCATTTCCTTTATGTCAGCAACTATGTCAGGGCTGATCTGCGAAAGCATCATCTTGATCGGGCGGTTGATTTCAATTCCCAGGTGTTCCAGGGCTTCCACCCCGCCTTCCTTGGCAGTTGCAGCGACTATCCCGAGATCGTTCGTAACCATAAAGGCGTGCTCAACCACATCCGTAGGCACGGAAAAAGCCTTTGCAATTGCGTCCCTTACAACCCCTTCTCCGACGCCTATACGGAGTTCCTCAAGAGCAAGCCTGGAGATATATTTTGCTTCCCTTGGGGTTGAGGAATTGAAAAGAAACTGAAGGTTCTTTATCTTGATGTCCTGTGAGCCTTTCCCTGAGGCCTCGGAGGCAACTTTAAAACGATTATAAACTTCAGTTATTGAGAGCTCGGGCTGCTCTTCGAAAAAAGAAGAAAAAGTGACCTGATTTTTCCTTTTTTCCTTGAGGATAAGAAGAGCTGTGTCTCCGATATCTCCGGTAGTCCGGATAAGAGATTCTATGCTTTTTACCGACATTCCGGAGGCTCTGGAAAGGGAAACATACAGCAGGCTTGTGCCAATTCCCAATTGCTCTCCACTCCAGGCAGGAAAAACCTCACTCATAATAAAATGAGTTGCAATGGGCAGCTCTTTGACATCAACCTTCTTAAGAAGGTCAGCAACCCGGTTTGTAGTATCAATTGTACTTGAGATTTTTTCAATCGCCTGGCAGGTTTCTGCAAATTCCCTGAAACTTGTCATGATCAACGCGGCTTTTTTAATTTTATTTTTTCCGAATTCAGGGCAAAACCTGAATTCTTAACCTGAATTCTTAACCTGAATTCTTAATTTATCAATTCCCATAAATTGCGATTAAATCGCTGAGAATCGCACTTGCTGTTTCAATCGGGCCTGCACCCTTACCCGTAACTGTAATTTCCCCTGCAAGTTCGGTATCTACCGACGCCACATTCAGGGTTCCTCCGACTGCAAGAGGATGGTTGATAGGTACAAGTCTGGGTGCTACATGAATTCTTTCCCTGCTGACTTCCCCTATGAGCTTGATCACATGCCCTCTTTCATAAGCCATCTCAAGGGCTTCAGGCGTAACTTTCGTGATTCCTGTAACCTCAACATCCTTATAAGTAACATCAAGTCCGAAAATTGCGTTGGCAAGAATAACGAGTTTGCAGGCCGTATCAATTCCTTCCACATCATATGTAGGGTCGGTTTCAGCAATACCGAGTTGCATGGATTCGGCTAGAATATCATTGTAGCTTGCCCTTTCTTCCAGCATTCTTGTCAGGATATAATTACAGGTTCCATTCAGAATTCCTTTGATGCTTTTAACCTTATTGCCTGCAAACACCTCGTTTACCAGGTTGATAATAGGCATTGACCCGCCGACGGTCGCTTCGAACCTGAAATGAGAGCCTGCTGCCTTTGCAGCTTCCATGAGTTCCCTGTACTTAAGGGTAAGAGGCCCTTTATTAGAGGTAATAACGTCTTTTCCGGTCTGGAAGGCCGCAAGCATGTTCTGTAGACCTGCTCCGCCAGTTTTTATATTCGTTGGGGTAGTCTCGATTACAAGCTCATGGGCTACGGATTGGATAACCTCAACTCCAGAGATATTCTCAAGGGCTACCGTTCCACCTGTCCGCTTCCTAGCGAGACAGTCAGCAAGATCCACACCCTCAGGATTAACAGTTGCGCCCTTTGAGTCCACAACAGCAACCACTTTTACTTCCAGCCCGATACTCTCCAGATACTCTTTTTTCATAAGGAGTACTTCAGCCACACCCTGTCCGATTGCACCGAACCCAAGAATGGAACAGTACACTGTTTTCATGTTTTCAAATCTCCTAAAACTATTTTTCAGGCCTGGATATTAATTGGAAGAACCATAAGCAGGTCTTTTTTTGCCGAGACTTCTTTGAGAATGGCGAGTGCCTTATGCAAATCCTCTTTACCGACAGCATCGATTTTCATGAGGGCTGAAGAAAGCATATTGATACCAGGCATAGAGAGGGAAAGATCCACAACCTCAGCAAACCCTGTCCTGTCAATCTCATCAATCGTATCCTGGATCCCAGTATGTACCACGTGCCCTATGAGCACTACATTTATACTTTCCCTGAAACGGTGTTCACCGACTCTTACAACTCTAATTCCGTTTTCTTCAAGTTTCGCCTTTATTGTTTCAATGCTTTCAGGCCTAGTTTCAAGTACAAGCTTTACAGGCACTGTTTTTCTGGGGGTCCTCTTCTGATGGTGATGTACTACTGTTATCAGGTTAGCCTTACATTCCGAAAGGGGCTGGAGGGCTAAAAGCATCTGCCCGGGTACATCTTTTAATTCAATGTCCATGGAAATTCGCATGTTGTCCCTCGTACATTTTTTAATAATCCCTTGTGCAATTTAAATAATAGTTTTACCAATTTACAATGCTCATTCACACACTATTAAACAGCTTACTGTCAGGTTGAAGTGGTACCAGGATATCCGGCTTCAGTCCAGCCATCTAGCCTCTTGAATCTGAATTTTATGACCCGAATTTCAAATCTGTTCCTACAGAGCAGGGACGTATACTGGCTACGTGATTAGCACATATATCGGTAAGTAATTTTGGGGCATAAGAGATCAAAAAGGGTGCTCAAATATACCGCGTACTCTATTGTTAACCTTTTCTGATGTTTAGTCAATGAATTCAGTTATATAATTTACTGTTATTACCCTTCAAAAAAGACTTTAGGGTACAATATCCGCTTACTCCTTCTTGCTTTCATGTTTGGTCTGCTTGGAGATGTGTACGTCCGGAATACGGACTATGTTTCCCCTTCCTCTTTTGAATTTCTCAATTAGACCGCGCTCCTCAAGGTCCGAGAGCATAAGACTAACTTTGGACTCCGAATAGGGGGATTTTTTTCGCAGTTCTCTCTGGGTAATTCGGTTTCCGCTAGCTCGGACCATCTCTAGAAGTTCCTTGAGATCCTCAGGAAGATTGAGCTTCGAATGTTCCTTAGTCTCAGAACTCGATTTATTCGGCTCCTTCTCATGGAAAGAAGAATTCGAGATATTCTGAGTTTCTTCTGTATGCATGTTCTGCTGTAAAGATTTGCCTGTACTGAATGTTCCTTCGGGCTTTTCAGCAAATTGGTCAGAGTTCAGTTCTGAAGTTTCAACAATGTTTTCGGCTGAATCGGTTTCGATCTCTTCAGAAAATATTGCATCTTTTATGGGGTTTTCAGGCTCCAGCAGGTATGGCTCTTGGTAACCTTCAGGAAAAGGATTAGTTGTCGATCTTTCATGCTTCTTTCCTAAAAGGTAGGCTGCCAGTAACAGGGCCAGCAGCAAGACTATAAGAACCAGGAAAGCAGGAGCTAAAATGGAATAGTGAGAATTTGCCTGAGATGCGGGCTCTGTCTCTTCATAATCCAGATAAGGGGCTTCTAAGTTATCCTGGTCCAGAAGCTCTTCATGAGAAGGTGGGAAAAGGAGAAGATCATGAACATACTCTCCTTCACCCGAGATCACAACCTTTTCCTGAGCTGTATAAACTATCCTGTTTCCTTCAAGATAGCTGGCATTTATTGCATAGGTTCCAGGGGTAAGGTTGAAAGAATACTCCGAATCCTTTGCAATAACGTTCTGTTCCGGGGTAGAGTTGATCTCTACAACTGAGTTATTAAGTGGCTTGAAGGTATCCCACTCGTAGACTGTCCCGTGAATTGTGGCCGCAATTGCATTTCCCTGAAAGACCATAATGAGAAAGAAAATAAGTGAGAACCTGCATAGCTTTCTAAAATTCACGAAATGTTAAATGGGTTTTTAGCATAAATCTTTTACTTTTCTTGATAAAGAAAGGGTAAAAAATAAACGCCTATTAAAGCTTTATAAAGGAGTTAGGGAGTGTATCAAGCTTGAAAGCCCAAATCTGACTGTTAATAAGATCAATTTTGAAAAGAATAGTTATATTTACCTGATCCTTATAACGTTGTAATAACTTATAAAGGGAGGCAGTCAGATGAAAAAGTCAAGAATTATTCAAGATCTGGCTTGTTTTACGATCATATTAACCTTGCTCAGTTTACTGCTAGGAGGCTCCCTCGCTGCTAGAGACTCTTCTGAACATGGAAACGGCAATCAGAACCAGTATATGCGTGAAGATACCCTCGGTTCGTACAATGAAACTGACAACGTGGGTGAGACCAGCAGTTCTGAATCCGATGTGAAACAAGAGCAGAAAAATCTCAGCACAAAAGACCAAAATAAAGTTTCCGAATACAAACAGGAAAGAAAACAATTCGAGGAAGAACTCCAGTTTCATAAGCAAAAGTACAGTGAAGCAAAAGGAGATTTTCTCAAAATAAGGAACCGTATTCGGGCAAAAGAACTTGACCCTAACTCCGAAGAAGCTCTAAATGCCACAAAGTTCTACCTTAACTCAAGCATTGACTATATGATAGCTCACCTTTCAAACGTAGAGAGCAATATGGCATCCTCAAACGGGAACAGAACTGACGAAAAAGCTATTGCCATAGATGAAAAGATAAAATTGCTTGAAGTTGAGAAGGCAAATGTTTCAAATGCGTCAAGCCAGGAAGAGCTCTTGGTCGTGGTCAGATCCGTACGTGGAGTATGGAATAATGCCGAGAAAATCAGCCTTTCAAGTGCAGGACAGACTGTGAGTGAGAAGATTGGAGAGTTTCTTGAAAAGTCCGAAGACCTCTCTGAAAGACTTGGAGTAAAAGTCGAGGATCTGAAAGTGGCCGGCGTTGATACAGCTGAACTTGAGATCAAACTTGCCAGTTACAATTCCTACATTAAATCCGCTCAGGAGAAAAAAGTAATGGCAGATTCCCTATACAATGGTGAGAACGTAACCCGGGAAGATATGCAAACTGCGAATAATTACCTTCGTCAGTCCCTCAATGATATCAATAAAGCTAACAAGTTACTCAGAGAAATTTTCGTCGAGCTCAAAAATTACGAAACCGAAAAAGGTAACGGAACTGAGGCTAGAAACTAACAGAATTTAGCATGGAAGTAAAAACTAACAGAATATAGCATGAAAGTGCGGAATAAAACTGGTCCCCCATGCTCCTTTTTCATTTCTGTTTCTAATCACATCTAAGCCTTCGATAGCAATTCACTGGTTAGTTTCGGTACGGTTTTGAAAAACCAAAATTAGAACAACATTACTACCCAAGAGAAGACGTGATCAATAGTTGAAAAAGAGTCAGGTGAAGAGTACTTTCATTTCTTTGTGCCTGTTATTCGAAGAATATCATGTGCGTTTAGATAAAAAGCAGCCTCAAAACTACAATCAATGCTGAAAATATAGCAGACATAGTCAATATTTAAATACAATATCGTTTGTATCTAAATGTAACGCCGTTAATTTTAAAC
>DATMYS010000517.1:0-2980 GCA_035560835.1 Methanosarcina sp. | reverse complement strand
ATCTTACTGTATATATTAATATAATTTTTTGTGTAAGTAAATGTTTGTAGGAGGTATAGTATGGCCGATATCAAGGTAGTAGTAATTAACGAAAGCACGGTATTGAACGACGATCAAGTGAAGTCCGCACTACCTGCATTTCAGACGCAGGTGCACAGAGATTTTGCTCCAGTTTGGGGTATAAACGCCGATATCACATTTTTGCCCAAAGGTTCACAGCCTCCTTCAGGCTCTTGGTGGCTCGTAGTATTTGATAATTCAGATCAACCAGGCGCCCTTGGCTATCATGATGTAACTAATGAGGGATTACCTCTTGGGAAGGTCTTCGCTGGAACCGATATGCAATTTGGAGCCAACTGGACTGTTACGTTCAGCCATGAGCTGCTAGAGATGCTTGCAGATCCCGAGATCAATCTTACAGTCTTCGACCAGCCAAATAATACTACAGGAATTTTATATGCCTACGAAGTCTGTGATGCCTGCGAGGCAGATCAGTTCGGCTATCAGATAGATAGCGTAACTGTATCGGATTTCGTTTATCCTACTTGGTTCGAGGCATTCCAGACAGGGAGGAACGTACAATTTTGTCATAGCAAAAACATTCAAAATCCCTTCGATCTTCTGCCCGGCGGTTATATAGGCGTTTTTGATGTAATGAAAGGTGGCGGATGGACACAGAAAACTGCAGAAGGAACACCTGCGAGATACGCTCTGCAAGCCCGTGTACAGCCTCGTTTAGGCAGCCGAAGAGAAAGGCGCAAAGTTCCTCGTGATATGAGGCAGAAGAGCCAGGTTAAATTTGGATCTGAGCGTTCCCAAGCGCAAGAAAATTTGAGATCAAGAATGGGCATGGTCGGGCTAGTGTGCCCATGATAAGGTCATAGCTTTATCCAGCGCATGGATGACCACCTTGAAGATCTCATTGAATGAGACCGGAGGCATAAACCTAGCATGGAATATGAAGAAACCTATCACGGTCAACGTATCATTGTAACCACACTTCAACAACCAGAGGGCGACTGGAAGTCGAAAGCCGAGTTGCTGGATTTCGGAAATAGAGTCTTCCTTGGGAAGACCTCGGACGAGCGGTATCCCTCAGAAGAAGAAGCAAAGCGAGCAGCCCTGTCGATTGCGGCAGGTGTCATCGACCGGACCCGAATCTCAAAGGGTAAGCCGTAAGTTGCAATTATTTTGGGCCTAGGATCCGTTGAATTTAGAGTAACTGAAATGAGGGGAGAGGGTAGAAAATGACAGAACCTAAAGGATTTGCCTCTTTGAAAGAATTTGTTGAATCAACTCAGTCCGTGAAACCCAAAATGTTTTTGAGAAGGCCAGAAAGCAAAGTTGCTAACGAGAATGCTTTTGCAGAGATGCAAAATCACATTCTAAGTCTCTACGAGAATACGGAAGCTTTAAACAGTTTCATGGATGAAAGTGGTGCAGTTTACGATTGTATTCCGGTGGAGCAACAACCTTCTCTGAGGGGATTGAAGGGTCGTGTTCCTGTTGCGCCTGACGCTCCACAGCTTGAGGCAGTTGGCGGTCCGGAGGCTCCATATAAAGACATTCTGGCTGCTTCGCCACTTGCTACTGACAAGAAGGATCGGTTTGGGAACGCTATGCATTGCCCTGAGGGTGCGATACCCATGCGGAGGGTGACTATGGAGGACCTGACGCGGTTCGGAACCTTAAGAGATTTCTTCCGTAAAGGGCCTGGGGGGGCTGGCCGTCCTCCTAGGGCTGGTGAACCGCCGATGGTTCCTGTAACTGGCCAAACTTTAAAAGCTCAGGAATGCCAGGCGACTCTTCAGGCTAGTGAGTTGCCGACAGTTCAGGCAACCCACCGTTGGGCTCATGCATTTCAGAACGTGAGTAACAGCGGTGGACACAGCTTCCTGAGCATTCACGAACCTCCGATTGATCCCGATCAAGTTTTCTCGCTGTCTCAGCACTGGTATGTTGGTGGAAGCGGTGCGAACCTGCAGACACTTGAATGCGGGTGGCAGGTCTATCCGGCAATGTATGGTGACACAAAGCCGCATCTTTTCACTTACTGGACTGCCGATGATTATAATACGACTGGTTGTTACAACTTGACCTGTAACGCATTTGTCCAAACCAGCAATGTCATCGCTCCAGGCATGGTTGTTGGCCCAGTTAGCGTGGTTGGAGGACCGCAATATAACATGGAGTTGGCCTATTGGCACACCGATGGCCGCTGGTGGTTGTATTATAATGGAACATCAGGAAGCAACGCCATTGGATTCTACCCTGACTCGTTGTACCAAGGTGGTGCACTTACAGGGAATGCAAGCGAGATAGATTACGGAGGTGAAACCGTAGGTACGATCACTTTTCCGCCTATGGGAAGCGGTTACTTTGCGGAAGAGGGTTGGCAGAAGGCTGCTTTTCAGCGAACCATTGCCTACTATACACCGCAAGCTATGGTAAATGCCAACCTGACGCCATCGCAGGCATGGCCAAATTGCTACACAGCAAAGATCGAAATGTTTGGCTCACCATGGTTTGAGACACTATGGTACGGAGGTCCAGGAGGAAACTGCTAAGCATTTGACCTATGAAAAAGTATTCCATCGTAAGTTGCTCTAGAATAAGGGCAGATTATACCTTGCTGCCCTCCCTTTCACTTTTCTATTTTCCGCATAATACCTTTTGATAACTGAGCAATTATTGAATAGGTATATGGTCAAGGCAAATAAGTGGCGGTTTTCATATTCCATTATTGGCATGAGGAATGGTTCCAGATTATTTTGCCTTCCAGGCGATCATTGAACGTCGCTTCGCTAGGACGAAACATTATTTGGGTATTTTTCACAGCTTGTATAATCCTCTACAAACTGCCATTTTCCAACTCATCACGCCAAAGACAGTCAGATTGAGGACACCTAGCTTAGAGCGTGTCTTAAAAATAGAAGAATTTTGATTCAAGGTAAAAATGGTAATGATAATAGGTTTAGAT
>DATMYS010000516.1:0-4021 GCA_035560835.1 Methanosarcina sp. | reverse complement strand
CTGTTATGTAGTATTCAATAAAAGCGGTTTTCTTAGTTTGACTTCCGATAAGTTCCTTTATTTCTTTGATTCTAAAGGGCTGTCCTTTTCTCATATCTACATATTCAGGCGAGAATTCTAGAATCCTATTGTATACTTCATTGAGTTCAGCCTCTCTTTCCTTAACCTTCTGAGTTAACTGAGCTATTTCATCAGTTTTTTCTGTTTTTCTTATGAGCCTATCAAGTGACCTTATTGATTCGAGTAATTGTTTCTCATTTACGAGCAGTTCTTCAGGTACATTCGCAGGTGCCTCTAATTCCAGATAGCGAAGTGAATCCAGTAAAGTACGCGACTTGACACGTCCCAAATACCCCCAGGCATTTTCAGGATCACTCACTTTTGTACATAAAAAAGAAACCATGTCACTGTATGTTGTGCTTTTATCCCACATGATGTCCATCTTAATTTCTTCTATTGAACATTGACTACGAATAGATTCTATACATTCTATTGATTCCTTGTAATTAGTAAAAGCATGATCATTATCAATTAATTTCTCATAGCATCCTCCCAGTAACCAGTAAATCTTAGATAATAAATCCAAATTGGCAGAGCCTAGAGCGTATTTTCGCGCTTCTGAACAAAGTTCTAAGGCAATTGAGTAATTTCCTTCTAAATACGATAGGTTTCCTAAATTTTTGAGTGTCATTGCTACATTTGATTGGTACGCTACGTTTTCGAGGTCGTTTTTGAGGAGTTTTTCATAAATTTCGAATGCTTTTTCGTACCTTTGTTTTGCCTCTTCGAGGCGCCCCATATTCCAAAGCAAATTTCCAAAATTGTTTAGCATCAGTGCTACATTTGATTGGTACGCCACGTTTTCGGGATCGTTTTTGAGGAGTTTTTCATAAATTTCGAATGCTTTTTCGTACCTTTGTTTTGCCTCTTCGATGCGCCCTATATTTCTAAGCAAAGTACCTAAATTGCTGAGTGTCATTGCTACATATGATTGGTACGCCACGTTTTCGGGATCGTTTTTGAGGAGTTTTTCACGCATTTCAAGTGCTTTTTCGTATGTTTGTTTTGCCTCTTCCATGCGCCCTATATTCCAAAGCAAGTTTCCTAAATTGTTGAGTGTTGCTGCTACATATGATTGGTACTCTACATTTTCGGGATCGTTTTTGAGGAGTTTTTCATAAATTTCGAATGCTTTTTCGTACCTTTGTTTTGCCTCTTCCATGCGCCCTATAATAGAAAACAAAGTACCTAAATTGCCGAGTGTACCTGCTACATAAGATTGGTACTCTACATTTTCGAGGTCGTTTTTGAGGAGTCTTTCACGCATTTTGAGTGCTTTTTCGTACCTTTGTTTTGCCTCTTCGAGGCGCCCCATATTACAAAGTAAGGCACCTAAATTGTTGAGTGTTATTGCTACATCTGATTGATAAGCTACGTTTCCGGGGTCGTTTTCGAGTAGTTTTTGCTTCATTTCAAGTGCTTTTTCGTACCTTTGTTTTGCCTCTTCGAGGCGCCCCATATCAGAAAGCAAGGCACCTAAATTGTTGAGTATACCTGCTACATTTAATTGGTAATCTACATTTTCGGGGTCGTTTCTGAGGAGTTTTTCACAAATTTCGAGTGCTTTTTCGTACCTTTGTTTTGCCTCTTCGAGGCGCCCCATATTCAAAAGCAAATATCCTAAATTGCTGAGTGTCATTGCTACATATGATTGATACGCTACATTTTCGGGGTCGTTTTCGAGTAGTTTTTGAGAGATCAATAGAGATAGTTCACAGAAACTTTGAGCCTGGAGGAAACGTCCCATATCGCATAAGAGATCTCCAAGAGTGAGAACATCGTCAAAGCTCCTCTGGAGGTTTGACTGATAATATTCATTTTTGGGATCTTTTAAGAGAAGCTTTGCGATTTCTTCGTCCTTCTCAAGCTCTTTTAAGGCTTCCCCAAATCTACCGTTTTGCATTAAAGATAATGTATTCTGAAAAGGTCTTTCGGTCCTTTGAAAATATCTTTTTATAGAATCTTTCAAACGCCCTAACATAACAAAAGAATAAATTCTGGATGGCTTAAACATTGTGTTTTTTCTCAATGAAATTGTAGCAAAAAGTGTGCGAATAAGACACGATTTGTTTCTTATTCTTTGCACATAGGGAAAAGCCGCGCCGTAGGCGCGTGGACAAATATGACCCAAGACAGCTGACTACACAGTTACTGTAGATTAGATTTTAAACCATTTCCTTCCCACTTTAAATGGAGTTCTTTTAGTTTTTACACCTAAGGTCTTTTTATTCAGGTTTTAGGGACCTCACTTTATCCCAAGTTCTTAATAATTTGATGTTTATCATTTCTAAAGGAGACGTTTGGGAAAAGGTAAATAATGTGAACAGAGAAATAAAATAAGAATAAGATCGAGATTCGGGGGAAGGGTAGAATCGAGATTCCTGAGTTTAGAAAAAAAGAAAAAATATACCTATTGCTTGTGAGTATCTTTCTCGCAGCTATTCTCTTTTATACCTTTTATATCGGCCAGCTTCTCTGGGGCATAATTATTGATGTTCTCATTCTGAGGCTTTATTTCCTCATGAAAAAGGAAAGGAGTTACTTCAGGGAATGTTACCTGGATGAAAAAGAGGCAGGAACTTCGCTAGACCCCCAGATAAAGAGGAAAGTCCGGCTTGCAAACATTCTTATTACCCTCTTTGTGCTTGGGCTGGTTGTTTATTCATACTTTACTTTCCAGTTCCTCTCAGGGGTCGTTGCAGGCCTGCTGATTTTGCTTTATGTGCACATGCTGCTGTTTTCGAAGGATAACCTCTAACTTAAGGTTTTTCCTGTTTTCCCAGGGTTCCCAGTTTTTCAAGCCTTTCCTGCGTTAAAGCAATGGCATCTTTAATAGTTTTATTTTCTGGCTGCTGGGCGAAGATGTTTTCCTGCATGGAAAGGGCTTTTTCAAGGCTCTGTTTCGCAGTATCGCAATTTTCCGCGTCCTGCTGGATTTGGCAGTTTCCAAGCTGGCTGAGCGCAACTGCGAGTTCAGCCTGATAGCCCAGGTTGTCGGGCTTTTCTTCAAGAAGCTTTTCATAAAGCTCAATCGACTGGCTGAGGACTTCGCATGCTTCCTCAAAAGAACCCATATCTGTAAGGAGAGCTGCATAATTGTTCAGGTTCTCGCCGGCAGCAGATCGGTAAACTGTATTTTCAGGCTCTTTTGTCAGGAGGTTTGCATACATCTCACGGGCACGGGTATAATATTCGGCAGCCTGCGGATTTTCACCTTTACTTTTAAGAAGATTTCCGGTATTGCTCAGGGTTGTGCCCATGTAATGCTGGTACTTGATATTTTCAGGATCGTTTTTAAGGAGTTCTGAACCTGCCTCAAGCGCTTTTTCGTAGGTTTCCAGGGCTTCGTCGTATTTTAACTCAGTATAATAGACGCCTCCGCGCATAAAAAGAATATAATATACTGCGTCAGTGGCTTTTGCTTTCCTTGCCGAATCTTCGGCTTTATCTAGGGTTTCAAGGGCTTTATCCATCTTGCCTTTTCGGATTTGGGCTACAGCACTGTGAATTTGCTTCAGAAGGAGAAGATTTCTTACCTTGCTTCTGGACATAAAAGAAAAATGCCTCCTGTTTTTTTAAATAGCTGTCGATGCCGGTTTATGGACAAGCCGGCAGGACACAGCTTAAAGTTAACTCCTAATCACCTCTATGTTAGCTCTGAAATGGTCTGAACTGGCCTGAACTGATGTCTGACGATGCTTGTCTGAGCTGATCTGAGTTTGTCTGAACTGATATGGAGCTTGTCTGAACTGATATGAACTAGCCCTAAATCAGCTCTGGCTCAGAATTAGCGAACAATGCTCAATGTATATATAGGGGAGATGCCTAAAAGAGTTGAAATTATCTAACAAAATTGGGTGAGGATTAATTTTCTATTACATTTTAGAGCCAAATATGCAAATCTAGCATAGTATGATCACAAAAAGGGTTCTGTGGATTAGATATAACAAAAGGTTTCTAT
>DATMYS010000515.1:0-2679 GCA_035560835.1 Methanosarcina sp. | reverse complement strand
TTATAAGTTTTTCTGGCCAAATCTTCAAACTTGTTCTTCTCATACCGTCTTCAAAATTATAACTGTTTCTTGATCTTTAATTGTTAGAGACTTTGCACAGAATGCTTATATGACAACAAAGACCCGTAGCTGTTTCCTGTGATAAAGAAATTATGACCTCACAACTGTATGATTTTTTAGACGGCAGTTTTACCAATATAAAAAGTTGGAATTTAGTCCCAGATCTTTTCAGACTCAGGTTTGGAAAAAGCAAGAAATTCGACAAAAAGCAGAATTATATAGTTAAACGATATCGCTTTTCAAGAACAAAAAGAAAAGGATTTGCGATGGAGAAAGTTGAAAAGGATTTGTGGTGGAATGGGTTGAAAAGGATTTTCGAAGGAGAATGCTTATTGTCAAAGTAAATTCTAAAGGGAAAGTCACAAAAAAAATACGGATAAAGGCAAAGCTACCTTATTATTTTGAAAACTATTCTGATAATTTTTGACAATTTAGAATCAGTCGGAATGTCATCAGTTAGGATGGACATTTTAGTAGGGTTGGATACAATTCCATTGCATCCTCTTCATTCCAGTAAAGTCCTGGGATTAATAAAGCCGCTCCTGAGCATATGATCAGCAAGCACAAGGGCAACCATAGCTTCGGCAACCGGAACCATGCGCGGAGGAATTGTTGGGTCATGCCGACCTTTAATTGTAATTTCAGTATTTTTCAGGGTTTTGAGGTCAACTGTCTGCTGAATTTTTCCTATGGATGGAGTTGGCTTTACAGCTGCCCTGCAGACAATGTCCAGACCGGTTGAAATTCCTCCAAGAATTCCACCTGCGTTATTGCTCAAAGTGGTTATTTTTCCTTCCTCGATCTGGAAAGGATCATTCATTTCACTCCCGCGCAGGCAAGCAGCATCAAATCCGGCTCCGATTTCAAAGCCTTTGACGGCAGGAATACTCATCAGGGCTTTTGCGAGGTCCGCATCCAGCCGGTCAAAGACAGGTTCTCCAAGGCCGGCAGGCACACCTTTTATAATAAGCTCTACAATGCCCCCGATGCTGTCTCCTTCTTGCCGAAGGGCCGCGACTTTCTCAAGCATTTTTCCGGCAGCTTCGAGATCAGCACAGCGCACAGGGGTCTTTTCTACGTTTTCAATAATTTCTTCAAAAGACAGAGGCTTTGCGCGGATGGCTCCAAGTTCAAGCACATGCCCAGCAATTCGTATTCCGAATCTGGAAAGCAGAAGTTTTGCAAGGGCTCCGCCTGCAACCCTACCTATTGTTTCCCGGGCTGAAGATCTGCCTCCCCCACGGTGGTCCCTCATTCCGTAACGCGCCATATAGGTAAAATCGGCATGTCCGGGCCTGGGAGTATCTTTAATGGCATCATAAGCCGAAGATCTGGCATCCGAGTTCCAGACAAGCATAGAAACAGGAGTGCCTGTACTCATTCCTTCAAAAATTCCCGAAAGGATTTCCACCCTGTCCGCCTCGTGCCTTGGAGTTGAAACCTCACTCTGCCCAGGGCGCCTCCTATCCAGTTCTTTCTGAATATCAGCTTCGGAGAAAGGAAGCCCTGCAGGCAATCCGTCTACCACAACACCTACAGCCCTGCCGTGGGATTCGCCCCAGGTAGTAATTCGAAACATCTGCCCGAAAACGTTTCCAGCCATGCATCTTAACTGGTTTTTTTGCTATTTGATCCTTGGGGTTGCTGGGAGGAGGGCTCAAGATGGACAACAACATCGGAAATATCTTTGTATTGGCTCTTCAGTTTTTTACTGACCCTGTGAGCGATAAGGTGTGCATCTTCAAGCGGCATATCAGACTGGACGAGCAGATGCATATCAACCTTGATATCCCCCATGCTCCCGCGAGTTCGGATTTTATGGCAGCCCTTTACTCCTTCAACTCCCATAACAAGATCACAAATTTCTTTCTCTTGAATTCTGGACATATCCAGAAGGGCTCTTGAACCTTCTTTAATAATCCTGTACCCGGCCCTGAAAATCAAAAACGAAATTACTACGGCTATTAAAGGATCCATGAGGGAGAAACCGAGCTCTATGGCAGCCAGGCTTACTATAACCGAGAGGGAGACATAAATGTCACTTTTTGTGTGCATGGAGTCTGCTATAAGCACCTGACTTCTGAGAGATTCACCCTGTTTATATTCATATCTTGTTACCAGATAGTTAATACACATCGTTCCGAAGATTACGAGAAAACTTAAAACTGTTACTTCTGGCGCACTTGGGACAAGAAGGCGGTTGAAGGCGCTCCGTAAAATCTCAACGCCTACAAAGATCAAAAGTAAAGCGATAAAAATAGAAGCTACTGTTTCATATTTTCGGTGTCCGTATGGATGACCGAGATCCGGTGGGCGGGCTCCGATAAAACTCCCAGCCAGTCCTATGATATTGGAAACTCCATCAAAAAGGGAGTGGTAGCCATCCGCGGTCATGCTTAATGTGCTAGTCAAGGTTCCGTAAATTATTTTGGCAAACGCAACTGCAAGGTTCAGAAATAGTACATAGATAAGAACTTGCTGTACTTTTTTGAATTTCTGTAACGTAGATCTGACCCCCTAAATCAAATGTGAAAATCGGAAAACAGGCGGCGGATACTATATAACTAAGAAAATTAATCCTGAAAAAATTAATTCGGTTGAAGATTATCAAGAAGCTAT
>DATMYS010000514.1:0-19843 GCA_035560835.1 Methanosarcina sp. | reverse complement strand
TTATAAGAACTCCATTATGAAAATTTTGAATTAACAGGTTGAGAAACTCAAACACTAAGTGCAGCTTATTATCAATCAACAAAAAATATTCCTGCTTCCAGTCCAAACCTCATATACTCATCCAGCATGGCTCTGAGGTTTGCTAATCTATGGGCTTGCTTTAAAAAATTAAACGCTCCCATCTCTACCCCTGATTCCACTCCTTTAAATATCTCATCGGGACATGCACGGCTCAACTGGCCGTAGCCCGGCTCGCCGAATATTGACGAAGTAAAGACGGGCACCACGCTGTCCATGATCCATTTCTCTTCTTTCACTGGAAGTCTGCTTATTTGTGCCGATCCTGATGCACTGTTCAGCTTTTTTAACCGTTTTGAGATAGCAAGGTCAGGCTGGCACCGGAAGCGCCTTGGAGTAATCGAGCTTGAGGGGACATAGCTATAGCGTATACATCCCTTTTGCCTCCGTTTTGCAGTAACCAGGCCATTAAATATACAATTGCTCGCAGTGATAACCCCAGCCTGTGTCGTCCCGAAAATAGTACACTCATTTGCACTGACCAGAGTATTATATGCATCTATAGCAACCGGTCCGGCATTCTTAGAGCTATCGATTATACAGTCGGTCATAGACAGCTCGCTGACGATAGAAGTCTGTTCTGACCAGTTAACTGAACTGGGGCAAACTATAGTGCCGCAAATGCTTCTGCTCAGGTGTATTGCCAATCTGGATTTGATCTTGCTTTCTGGACTGTTGACTATTTGGTTATCGACGATGATACTGTTTTCCAGACTACCATTTTTCCAGGGTACGATTGTGCAATGGGTAACGTCCAGCATAGAAATGCTGCCTGGGGTTTTTACCTCGATGGGCCCCTTCAATAATAACCCATTCAAGTATAAATTGCCCGGATTGGCATTCTCATTCCCAGTGTCCTTTACTGATATTCCGAACTTTAGATAGGGCCTTCTTTCGGAGGCATTGAACTTCTCAGGTTTGTGGATCTTAGTGCCTGGTTTGTCGGGGTTGTCTTCTTCTGGCCATCCTGCTGCAATGACTAGCAGTTCGCGGCCTTTTAAGTCTATTTCCAGTTTGTCCTCACTTTCCGTATATGTAGCGTTATCCAGAATGGATATTACTCCTTTTGAGCCAGCTAAGTTATTACTCCAGGCATTTACTGCTCCGGATACACTATCAAAAAGGGTTGCCTCTCCTGCCTCGTCTGGCTTATTTTTTTCTAAGGTGACCCCAAAATGTTGCACGTTCGGGTCCCTCCAGGAATTATCGACATACTCAGAACGGTCGTAGGGGCCGCCACCAAGGTCGCCGCTAAATCCATAAGCATAACTTACTTTAACCGTTCCGGGCTTAACGATGCCAGGAACCGCTATCCTTCCATGGACAGGATCTACTGCTACTTTTATTTTTTTATTGATCTCAACCTCGGTTCCATCCTCACTTTTACATAGAAAATTCATGTCCTTTGGTAGACCTGCCCACCGACCTTTATTAGAATCAATCGGATTGCAGACGACCATCTCTTCGGGCTTGACAAACTCATCGTCCAGATAAACTTCAAAGACACTGTTAGCATTATCTGTATTAGTGTGTTTACCAAAGTACGTGTAGATAAAATCCTTATTAAGATGGATGTCGCACCGACGTGCTTTTAGTTCCTGTTGTAAAGGCAGCCTTCGAAGTTTGCCAGGAGTATCAGCCTCTCCGGCAATATGGGAAATATTATTATTCTCTTCCTCACGGTTGTTGAATAACGGTGCTTCAAGCCCCAGTGGATTGAATAAATAACATACTGGATCACTGCTGCCTGTTTCAACACTGGCTGTCACTTTCTCAAGCCGATAACTTTGCAGGCGCCACAGGAAAATCCCGATGTTCGGGATATTATATCGGCTTTTATCTCCCGAGATTCGACGAATATCGGCTGTGTGGACTGCTTTTTCAAAGGGGCCGCCAATGAGTTCCAGGCTGTCCGTATTCCGAAAATCGATGGTGGTACTATAAGGCAGGATATGGTGCATATTTTGGGTAATAGAAAGCAGGTGGAAGTACTCGATTGCTCTCGATGGCCAGCCCGTAATGTCTCTGGCAACTTGCTCTATCACAGCAACAGTGCCTTTACGCCTTCGATAGCGGAGAGTATTGGCAATGAAAGGCCTGAGGCTGAAAACGCCGGGTATCGCTGGATGGATGCCCCTTACTCCCAGAAGGTCACCGATGTAAGGGACTGCCCATTCGCTACAGGTTTCAATGAACATATTATTGTAAAGACCGTCAATATCCTTTTTTAGGAGCATCATCTCGTTCTCGATGACCTGGAGAAATGCCCTGAGCGGCTCTCCACTTTCCTTATCCCGGATGCGATAAATGGAAGGGAGTAGTTTATACAGCGTTTCCTCGTCGTTCATTTCCCTATCACCTCAAAGTGCATTTTGCCATTTCTTTCAGCTCGATGCCTTTTATGAGTAAAAGATGTGCCTCGGTGAACGTTTTTGTTTCAATGTCATAGCCGGGCGGGCTAGCATCGGGCACTGAGATTTTATCGAGTTTAGCCGCAATAATCCCCGGAACAGCCTGAATAGCGCTTACAAGCTCAGCCTCGGTCACACCCTGGCCGAAAGATCGTCTACCGAATGAAAAAGCATCCCTTAGTGTTTTTTTCACAGATTCTTTTACCAAATCCGATTTATACGCCTGGTTGATCTTTAAAAACGCTTCTACATCGAAAAAAACAGGTTTATAAGTTTTAATCCATACTTCCTGCACAGGGTCACGGACTTTGTCTATGGAGCCGGATAAGTCAGAAAATAACGTTGAGTCGGGTTCCACGGGCTCGCTAAAAGCCGAAGCGATGGTAATGCATACTACATTCATGCTGCCAGTCCATATGGATACTGCCTGAGATTTGCCAATACCCGGAAAAGCCCTTGCGTAGTTTTCAAAATCCTGCAGGGACACAATGCGCCCCATAGTCAAGGCTTCTTCAGGAACGTTCAAGCGAGCCATCTCAAGTTTCTCCGGGTTCTCGGCGCCCATTCCAGGTAAGGGATTTGTCACTTCCTTAATTCCCAGGGGCCGTGCCTGGAGTATAGTAAGTGTTCCTGCTTCCACCTGGCCATCTTCACCAATGCCGCTGCGGTACGTTGCTGTAATATTTTCCACGCCTGTTGGAAGTCTGGCTCCCTGTTTCCCGTCTCCAAATGTAATTGTTGCCTTGCTATCGTTATCTATCCTTACCATGTAATTCTGGCTTTTCTCATCCTTACTATACAGCGCAGGCGATTCATTCCACAGGATATCGTTTACCCGCACCTCTAGAGTACTGAGAGCTCCGTTCTTAGAAGAAATATAGGTTAATGGCGGCTTTTTAAGAGTAAACTTCTGGTAAGTTGCAGATCCATCACCGCTGCCGAGTACCTCATTGATAGTCTCACCGTGGGTAGCTTTGACAGCGTTTCCATAAATGACCATATTGTCGGGCTTATAGGAATTTAACAAAGGACTCTTGAGTGTAAGTATTGTCCCGCCTTCGATCGTATTTCCTTCTTCCGGATTTTTAACTTTTTGCAGCTCGACCGATTCGTTTTTCGGCTGGCCTTTCTCGCTATCTTTTTCAGATATTAGGAGCACTTTCCCTGGACTTAAATCATCGACAATCCTATCGAGTTTTATGGTCTTGTCGCTTATCACGTCGTCTATCGGGACATCAGCCATTTCGAGCTCATCACTAACTGCATATACTGCTGTTTCCCTTATCCTGTTATTATAAAGGTACATGTTTTCGCCAATCAACGACACGCAGGTAGTTTTTGCGGAAATAGTAAAATTAGTCTGAGAATCCTCAGCCACACTGTCTACCCTGTACAACTCCTGATAACCCGGAATGGACATAACAAGCCAGCTATCTGCCAGTATTTGAGGGTAGGAGGCATCGAGGTAGACGGGAAATGCATGGTAACTGTAAAGGTAATCCTTTGGGATCGGACACTCCTTTTTGTTTGGTGGAGTCCATTGGAAATCTATTAAATCCAAACCTTTACTGTCATGACACTTCAGCGTAATAAAATAATATTTTTCCGGGTCGAGCTGTATGGTGTCACTGCCACTGTCTTTCTTACCCTTCGATTTATTCACCACAAGCTTATTATTCACCCATAATTTAGCATTTTCAGGCCCCTTGATACTGAATGTATACTGGGCTTTACCTGTACCCTTAATAGTTTTTATTAAACCTGTAAGGCGAGCGGACTTGACGTCTTTTTTGGTGATATTGTGTGCAGAAGAGGATACAACTGGCTTATAATCCAGTAATCCACTGTAATCTTCACGGCTAAAATACTCGCCACGCAGACCTTTTTTAATACTGTTATTATTCGTTGGGCATAGAGAAAGCAAGTCGAAACCCGGCCATTGGACGTACTTTTCTGTATCGGAATCAGTGATACCAGGGCCGAGGTATGCCTTTTTTACAACTATCGGCATCGCCCTCCAATCAGGGGCATTATAGCCAAAGAGAGCCGCACGCTGCCTTAACGCAAAGCACCGGGCATTTTCTTGAGAAGGCACGATCTTACGTATTCTATCTGGAGACCTCCAGCCCAACCCTTCTCTCCATTCTACCCTTGTTATGCCTTTATCTATATCCGGAGTAACCGCAGAGACCTGCCGGAAGTCCCAGTGCTCGTTGCGTGCGTCGTTCTTGCGCTCGTCACCGACAAATAGGATATAATCCCCCGGCTTTAAGCCCGTGTTTGTGCCTTTGAAAAAAACGTTTATATCATCGATCTCCAATTTTGCAGGCTCTGTCCTTTGTGGCCTGAGCACGTTCAACTCCGCACTTGCTTCGAGATCTTCCATGGTCTCAAATGTCTGCGGCAGCTTATCAGGTGGAGGTATACTCTGTATTTTCGTGCCTTTCGGGATTTTCACTGTTTTACCTTTATCGACCGTGTCGTCCACGGTGAATACAACACACGTAGAGGCGGAAACCCCTGGTTTCAGCTCATAGCCGACAGACCTGGCTAGCTCCAGAACCGACCTCCTCTCTGTGGCCGTACGCAAAAATGCCTCGTTGGCGATTCGTTCCTGGTAGAAAGTAATGACATCTGCAACGACAGCGCAGGCATCAAGCAGAGCAACGGTAGGATCCTCGCTGTCTCCGGTAAAAATCCTGGCAAGAGGCCATCTATCGGGTTCGTCGAATCCGTTTATCTTTTTACCTTTGATCATCTGGGTCGGCAGTTGATTGAGCATGTGTCTAAGGAATATCGGATGATCCCCGAGTCGGTAGTTGATTGAGGTTTTTCCGGGCAAATTTTCATGGTAAGGGTTAAGTCCCGACTTTTTACATCCTGTACAGGGTTCTTTTTCGCCATTTACATCAGTATCAGTCATAGTCCACCCGCCATGTTGAACTCAATCCTGCCATTCCCCGGTTTATCGGGATCATTATCCAGCCGCGCTATTTCCAGGCGGTCTAAGACCATGCATCCTCTATCGATCTCACCGTCCTCAGTCCTCTTCCAGCGCTGGAACCTCGTCACTTTTACACGGGCAACGCCAGACGCTTTCGTTGCTGTCGAGATAAGCTGGCTGAGATAAATGGGCTGACCAAAAGTGAGGTTATCAGGATGAAAAAAGCCTCTGATGCCATCGGGAAGATCAGCGTTGCTAAACGCATTGAGCAATGCTTTCTTAACATTGGATTTTATATATCCCGGAGATACGCATATATCCATGCTTATATCCAGAGGTACGAAACTTGGAGAACAGATTTCCAGGTCATGCCCTGTGAGCCGGTAACATTCCATGAAAGCAATAAGATCTTTTTTAAACGGCTCGTCTACTTCTACTCCACCTTTGCGATCAATAGTTACATACATCGTATGCCAGCTTCCTGTCCAGCGCAGTGTAGCTACAGCTTTCTGCACTTCAGGATGGCGTTCGGCAATTTTCGCATAATCGCCTTCAGTCACTGCGCGCTCCTGGACTTTAAATGCCTGTGGGGCGTTAAGACGCGCCGTCTCCATGGGTTCAGGGTCAGTACCACGAGTAGCAGCTATAGGATTGCAGGTCCCCACGATTCTGCTATCTTTTGCGCCCACATTTACAATCGTGTCCGGGCCAAGGTTGCCCACCCTCCCGTTTCCTACTCTATACCGGGCGATCATTTCTGATCCGATTTCGGGGAGCTTTCCAAGTACGTCGTCGCCGAAGCGTATATAAGCTGTACCATCCTCTTCCGTCTCCAGGACGAAGTTTCGCGAGAACCTACCGCTTTCGATCAAGTCACTTTGTGGCTCCCAAACAAGGCCTGAACTGTCGATAAGCTCAATAGATGGCCTGACATCGTCCATATTCCAAACGATAGCAGAACTAGCTGACTTTTCGAGGTCAAAAGATACTAATTCTCCCCTGCTGTTACGGACCTGTCCCTGCTGTGTGACTGGGCTTTCTTTTAAACGTACGATACCACTCTTACCAATGGTAACTCTCTCGACAATGGTTTTGCCGTGGTCAGCGAGGATAATGTTCCCGAGAGCTATACTGACAGGTTTTTTGATAGTTTTGTCTTCACCATCGTCAACTTCCCAGAGGCAGAGAGGAAAAGGCAGTGAATCTTCCTGGGACCACTCTACCTCCACGATCTTCGTATCTGGGAAAAGAGGATCGTAAATAAGTTCACCGTTACTGTTTTTGTCCTGGACTTTCGTCAGCCTCACTGCATGTCGGTGTGATGTGTCAGCATCTTCCGTCCTGCCAGTGTTTGGGTCTCTTTCCTCTTTAAAAACGAGAACATCTCCTTTCTTAAGGTTCAGTTCTCCGTTTTCATTAACAAGAGTGGCTCTGGTCGTGCCTTTTGGCAGGCAGCACTGTCCGTCTTGCCAGGTATAAAACAGTATCCTGTTATGCGCATTATAAAGCGTTTCATTGTTGTGCATTGTTTCGAATACTACAGGTTCTTCATTAATTGCCCTTGAAAGCAATGGAGTTCCCTTTTCGATGTATACTGCGTCACTAACACCATCAGTATTTACACAAACCTGTACCCATGCACGTGCATTACACCCATCATGCATTTTATAATCGAGCAAGCGTGCGTGGCGACGTATTGAAGTCCTCTTGCGAGCAGTCCCGAGATACGCTTCAGTTGCAACAGCATCCTGATAGTAACTCAATTGGTCAGCTACATATGCGACAAGTTCCACAAGCATTATGCCAATGTCTGCGGGATTCCGTTCTTTCCACTCGGGTGATACAAGGGATAATCTATCCAGCATCAGGTGGCGGAAGCTGGCATAATCCCTGGCCAAATAATCTATCTGAGGTATGGGCAGCCTTTCAGCAGGGCAAGCTTCAGGAAAACTGCAATCGAATTCATTGAGACAGTCGATCTTGAAGGAGAAATCTACTTCTGATAGCTGAGGATCAAAGTGTTTGGATGGATCGGAATTGACCAGCGAGCAGATCAAACGGAGCGTATAGGTGGAAAAATCGACAGGAGGTGAATATATGAGCGTAAGAATATTACTATTTACCGAGTGTATGCGAAAATCAACTTTTGAAGTACCTGATATGGATATATCGCTTTCTTTTATATTCAGCAGGCTAAGATCGTTAATAAAGTATATCACTATTTTTCTGTTTGATTTATCAGTATTATCAACCTCGAGATAATCAATGCCGTTGAGTAGAAGACCTTTCTTATTCTCTCTTCGAACAAGCAATTTCCTCATCTGGTTCTTACACTGGTAACGCGCTCCCATATCATACCTCTCTTGCGAACTGGCTGATCATACGCTGCTGGTTGCGTCTGATCACGTATTGCACGGTCACCTGGAGCGTACTATCGAGATTCTCCACATCGACACCTTCGACCTGTATCAGGTCACCTAGCCACTGCTGCAGTGAACTCTGAACCATGAACTTAATGGCTATGGTCAGTTCATCACTGTTAGGTTCGAAAACTTGCTGCAGCAAGCCTGTGCCAAATGCAGGACGGTTCACGCGTTCTCCAGGAGACGTGAAGAGCACCTGCTCGATCAGGTCACGGATGTGGTCATCGTAATCAGTGTCTGCCGTCCTGCCCTTGCTATTAACGTGATATGGGTAATCGATCTGCATTATGTTCCCTTCACTTTTGTCTGAGTTGATACAATATTTGGCGGCCCCTGAGGGATCTGCTCTGCACTCTGGCACAGGCCGGTGCTTGATTGCAGAAGAACCTGCTTTCCGCAGACCTTTACCCTCATAGCAGGAACGATCCACTGTACCTTAATGCATGGCTGCGGTTTGTTTGTCGGTACTGTGAAAGCACAACCTGCAACCGTGAAATTGTCTCCCATGACAGCGACAGTTTGGCCGCTTACCTTGACTCTGGTATTGGTGGAAACTACCGATATCTGACCTCCATGAGGGCACGTGGCTGTTATTCCCACATGTAGCAAAAATCCAGGCATCAGGTCACTTCCAGTGCATTGCCGTTAATTGATACCTTAGGGCCTGAAAGCTTGATACTTCCATTCTTACCATCATCGATCTCTATTCCATTCGAATCTATAATGATCTTCATGCCGGCTTTGGTTTCAATGGCAATTTTCGCTTTTCCTGAGGAATCATCCAGAGTAATGCTGCATTCCTCCGTCTTCAAGACTTTAACATCCGGTGCCTTGGCAGTTGAAGGTAGTTCTCCGTCTCCCCAAAAGCATCCTGTCCAGATTGGATAATCAGGATCTCCTCCCTCGAATTCCACCCATACGTTGGTGCCTTTTGGAGGAATAGCAAATAGTCCGACACCTTTTCCTGCGTATGGCACGCAGGGCATGGCCCAGCTTCTCCCGTTCGACCCCAGAACTGCAGGGACGCTGACCAGTACCTGCCCTTTCTTTTTCGGGTCGACGTTGTCTTCGACTTTACCCCTATATTTTCCATAAAAGTTATCCGTGCTACCACCGGCTGTTATTTTGCGCCCACCCCTTCGCGAACAAGGGAAAAATGCTGTTTGTAATCGCCTCTTTTTATACTATGGGTCACGCTTTTTACGTAATATAAACCGTCAAAATTATTCCCTGCCCCTCCTAATTTGATAATAGACCTCGCCTGGAGCAGGGTGCCATATTTCAAGCTGTCCAGCTCACCTTCAGCGCTGACGGCGTCGGCTGACTTTTCTATCATCCCTTTTGCCTGTGCTCTTGCCTGTGCCGAATCCAGGCCCTTTGGCGCACGGTAACGTTCGACACGCACATTGGGCTGAGTGGCCAATGCCGGGTTTCCTGAAAGGGACTGTCTGCCGCTTGCCTTATCGTTTATATCTACGAGCTTGTTAGTCGAACCGTCCATTATCGTGCCCTCGACCACAAAGGGTGTAAGGGCGTTGTACTGAAAATTTATCGAGATTACGTTCGACTCATAGCCCATGTTAGTCATAAGCATCTTTTGGGAAACGCCTCCTCTTTTAGGCGGCCCCCAGTAAGCAATATTGGATTTGGACTGCGGCCCAGAAATAATATAAAAAACATAACCGTAGGGTTCAGCCAGTTTTTGCAAATATTTTAGATCTGTCAACGTCTGCGAAGGCGTTCGTATGGCAGGATCGGGCCTGTTTGATATAGGCGGCTTGACGACATCTGCTACCAGACCGAATTTGTGGTAATTGCCGATAATTTTCTGGACGATGGTATACTCGTCCTGGCTATCATGCTGGAGAGATTTTCCTTTGAAATCCATGGCCAGGCTCACATCCTCGCCTATTATAGTTAAAGTGGATGAACCGGGCTCACTTCCGGAAGAAATCTGCTGGTTGGTGATGATGCCGTCCATAAGAACGCGAGGAGTAGCGCCAAAAATCACTTCGATGATAACGCGGTTACACGGTTTTAGCAGCGGACTTTTTAGCAATATGAAATCGGCTTTGGTTTTTTCCCTCGATCTTCCGGCTCGGAATGTTATCCTAAATCCAGACCGTGCAGAGTCATTATGGGTGACCTCAATGCTATCTATGGTTTCCATCAGTTCCCATGACGCATGCTCTGGGACATTTCGCCCCAGTGATAATCGAAGATCGATTCCCCTTTTGCTCATAGCATCCCCTTTTAATACTGTGCTTCCGGGATGCGTAGTCGGAGACCTGGATATAGCAGGCAGGAAGGATCCATGACATTATTCGCATCGCATATGCGCCAGTACTGCTCAGCATCACCCAGTGTGCTGTCGGCTATTATATCCAGCCGATCGCTCCCTGTCACTATGGTCTCTACAAGCAAAGGTAAGCTTTCTCCCTGTGGCAGGAAGCGCCTTTTCACGCACTTGATCTCGCTTCCATCTAGAGACTTATAGACATCGGTATCCAGTGCATAATATCTACTGGTATGTTCGAACATGCGTATCACTCACGACTTAAATTGTGATTATAAACCTACCCAAATCAGTTGAAGGATATTGATTTTGAGTAATCTGGAGTATTATTCGCCTAAAAAATAATAAAAAGAAAAAACACACTCAATAGCTGGAAGTTTAAGAAAACAAACTCACGTAAATTTATTCATTGAACTAATTCACGTAAATTTATTCATTGAGCAGTATACAAATATTGTAATAGATATCATTTCAACTGAGTGAATGATTAATTAAATTTAATATTGGAAATAATTGGATCAGAAGCCGATGATCTTCCATTCTTAGCCATTGTTTCTTTATTTTTGTGGTGTGTTTTGAATATGTAGTATCCGGGATGAGTTTTTGAGAGGTCATTATAGCTTAAGACTCTCAGGCTAAGGGAGACTTTTGCGCGGATAGGGTTCAGGTTCATATCATAGGCTTCTTCAGTTATGTCAAAGCCAGTCAGTCGAACAGGGACTACCCGGTTAGACCCCCATATAAATAGCGTAAGAGGAGCTTCAGGTGGAATAATCTCAATAGAACCTTTTTCGAGAAGCGCTTCATTATCCTGCACCAGACCGCTGTCAGGGTAAATAAGCAGTTCTAGAGCCGATAGTAGTGGATAAACGCCCATGTTTACGGCACTTCGATCTCCTACTTCAAGCTGGTCAGTGGCATCAATCTCCGCCTCCAGCTTTATTGTCTCAATCGGCGGTCCCTTCAAGCGCAACACATCAGCTTGTGCCCCGCCCTCACCCGATGTCTGGGCCTGAAGCGAGCGGCTAAGAGTATCCGGGTTGAACTGAAACCTGATAATGCTGGTTGGCTTATTTTTGTCGTCATAGACAACAATTGCGCCTTTGACAAGGCGTGGAGAACCGGGAAATGTATACATGTTGTTTACTCTCCTTCTTTCCTCATCATTCTGAGAGTTCAGATTCAGGCGCAGGTAAAGAGCTGTTTGTATTTATTGCCGTAGTTCTCATGTTGATACTCTCACCTCAAAAATTAAAGAAAAACTCCAGGCTCACCTGCCTAATCCATCATAAATTGCATTTGCAATCTGTTTCCCTACTTTATCGTCACTGGAACTCTCTGCCATATTAATCGTCCCGAGATTCAACCATCTAATATTTCTCTTTTTTAACAGAGAGCCGTTCAGGTGCCCACTTTCAAGCTTTCTGACAAGTTCAGCCTTTATTGCTGAAGCAATTCTCTGGCGGTCACCTGACGAAAACCCTTCAAGAACCAGTTCTTCTATATAGAGCTCTATCCTGGTAAGCGTCATACCCATCCCCTTATTTCAGAATCGGTAAGTGACTTTCCGATTTTGGCATACTCATTGCGAGCGGCACGCAGCAAGTGTTCCATGCACACTGGTCCCTGAACCTCAGCTGCAAGAAAAGCAGCGTTCAATGCTATGTTGCGTATATTCCCACCTACGACATTGAGTTTCGCAAGCTTCTCGAAGTCCAGACTTTCGGTCGGCACGAAGGGAGGGAAAATCTGTTTCCATATCAATGCACGCTGCGAAATTTCGGGGAATGGAAATTCGACAATAAACTTAATGCGGCGCATGAACGCCGTATCCAGGGAGCTCTTCATGTTAGTTGTCAGGATTGCCAGGCCGCGGTAGGCCTCCATGCGCTGCAGGAGATAGCTTATTTCTATGTTCGCATATCGATCGTGGCTGTCCTTGACTTCGCTCCGCTTTCCAAAGAGGGCATCGGCTTCGTCAAAAAGCAGGATGGCACTGCCTTCCTCGGCTGCGTCGAACACGCGCCGAAGATTCTTCTCTGTCTCACCTATGTACTTATTCACGATCTGGCTTAAGTCGATGCGATAAAGGTCAAGCCCTAATTCATTCGCCAGTACCTCGGCAGCCATCGTTTTACCCGTGCCGCTTGCACCTGCAAACAATGCACTTATTCCGAGACCACGTGAGCCTTTCGATTCAAAGCCCCATTCATCATATACCTTGGAACGCCATTTAACGTGTGCAACTATCTCGTGTAGCGTGGAAAGCTGCTGGTCCGGAAGCACAAGGTCATCCCAGGAAGCAACCAGCTCGATCCTTTGTGACAAAGCTTCAAGCCGGGGTCTTGAGTATTCTCTGCAAGATTTCCAAATATAGTTTTCAAGCTCGTCATCTGTGTAATGGAGCCCAAGTGCTTCCTCACATATGGCCTGGATATTCATGGCGTTAAAGTTGAAATTGGAAGCAATGGTCTTGAGCTGGCTGTCGAGAGTTTCTGCGGCTGTGCCAAGCGCTTCATGCCATACTGCAAGGCGCTCCTCTGCCTTCGGTCTTTTTATGTCCAGTGTGATGTTACTCCGATGTAGTGTCCTGAGACGTTCAAGGCCTATGACGATAATTGGTCCACGTATCCTCTCTATGAGCCTCATAATCGCCTTTTCTCTAGCTACCTCCCCAGCCACTTCATCATAATCTATGAGCAAGGCACACTGCCCAAGAAGTACTTCGCGCTGCCAGAGTCGTATGAACATTTCCAGCTCATCCATAGCCAGAGGAACAGCATTTATTAGAAGAGAACACAGGTTAAGCCCAGCCATATTGCATGCCTTAAGGGCTATATCTCGAGCGCTCAATGGATCTTCCCCGCAAAGCTGTATCAGTGGGAGTCGATCAGTGCCAGTAGTATTCGATAAAGTTTCAGCCAGAAGCACAGCGAGTTCGTAGTGCGAAGGTAGCAGGTCGGGCTCGTTGTATATCTGCTCTAAGGCTCCATCGATTCGTTCATCAATATTATTAATGCCAGCAATATAGTGGAGCACTCGCTCGTCGATTCGAAGCGGACTTGACACAATAGTGTTATTGCCCTCGACATAGAGAAGTTTCCAGTACCGCAATGGCATCATTGGAGTAAGCGCGGACCAGTGAGCATCAGGAAATATTGAAAGAGCCAGGCTAAAAGTCGGATAATCCTTTGATGCATCTCCCTGGACAGCCGCGCAAAGAGGCCCTAATTTGCTGTCCATTTCCATGCCTGCGCATAATATCAGTATTAAGCGCTCGAATCTTGAGAGACCAAAAGCACGGCAAAGATTGTCCAGCATAGGCGATAGAGCTTCACTTTGAACGTTTTCTTCGCTTGGATCGTTCTCCACTCCATCTGCATGTCTTTCAAGCAGATGGCGCACGGCGACGATTTCTTCGACAAGGTGACGCTGGTTCGCTTCTAGCCAATCATTTTTATCCATTGAAGCTCTCCTTCGGGCTATCATAATATCCTTTTGTGCCAGGGTTAAGCATGCTTTCTGCACCATCCACCCTTACCCGAATCAGATAATCTCCAGGAACTATTTTCTCTCCAAAAGTTATTTTCTCAGTCTTTTCATCAGAGGTATTTGTTATACCGTTATCTTTCGGGGCCTGGAAACTATAAGCCCGAAGGGGTGTTGATGAAAGATCTCCAGGTTCCCGATACTCATCTAACAGCAGGAACACACGCTGGAACCTGCCCACAGGGTGGTTGAAAGTGATAGTCTTGCTATTCACATCAGTTGATTTTATGGATGGTCTTAGCATAAATGCCATACCATTAGATTCGGAGGTATGGAATTCCCTTTTTTCATTTTCAAGCTGCTTTTTATGTATGACCTGGACAGTTTGTGCACCTGCCATAAGCTCAGGTGGAATTTGTACTGTTATGCATGTATCGGATATATCGTCCTTTGAAGGCACAACTTCTATGCCGCTTATCCTTACTTTTGTCACTTCACCCTTCAGGCCTTTACCTAAAATTATCAGGCGCTGACCGATAACTATTGGCATATCTTTTATAATCGGGCCGTGGGGCTTATCCTGTGAAGTAAGCCGCTCTATGAAGGGACTACTGAAAGTATACGAATATATACCTCGTGACCTGACTGGAAGAGGGTGCTTTGTCGGATGCTCCGATTCTATGAGTACTACGGATACCTTATAGCCCATTGTCGGCCGATAACTTTTTTGGAGCGCTGACCATATCTTGGACATCTCATCTACGCTCAACGGTTCGGGGATGATTTTTATAGACTCAAGCTGTCTGGCAAGGTAGACGGTATCTGATCCGGAAAACGGGAGGATCTGCTTAGGCGAAGAACCGGGGAGATTAGGATAACCGGATAATGACTTCTGGATCGCTTCCCGAGTCAGGACGGGAGTTTCATGCAAAATCTGCATAGCGTTTCCTAAAAGTATCTCTGCATCGTAATCTTTCAGGCCGTAAGCGGTCAATAAATAGTGGAGATCCAGTGCGAGAGGAGGATTACCAACTCTTGAACCATTACTGTCGAACGACGGCAAACCCGCATTGCGCCATCCCTGGTTGAATGTTACCTGGTACATAAATAGTCCAAGCTGGCTGGATGTATCATCTTTTTTAGGTAGTATAAGTTCAGGCGCCAGTGTAGTGACACTCACATCGCCTGTCTTCTCGGTAATGTTACCGTCGATGATGCCGTTATCCAGAAGATCTTTCAAGATAGCTGTAACTGCTGCTATGGCTAATGCACTACTCATAGCTGCCACCAGATCTACGCTTTAAATATTCATCTAAAGAAAGAGGAGGATCTCGCTTCACAATCTTATGCCGCTCTTCATTGTGTCCTTGAGGTAACGAAGCTTTAACATAAATGCGCCCGATGTTTACATGAATGAGCTGCTCCTGCGGGATTGGGCTTTGAGCCAACTTTCGGATACCTTCGATGCTATTGTCATCAAGAGCCGATATTGTCTCTCTGCTCTGAGCCCCGGTGCTATAAGCAATCTCAACAGGCCAATATTCGAGTTTCTCCGTGTTCTTTTCACGCAGGGAATATACCTTCTCATTATCTAGCGGACGGGCAGCTACATGTATATTGGTAGTCGTCTCACCTGCATGAGGCAAAATAATCTCCTGCTTTTCCGCATCTGCAGAGTATATGGCCAGATGAGATCTATTGTTCTTTTTATTCTCGTTAAAACTACTTTCAGAAGCATTCGAGCCTCTAGCCTCGCGACGACCTTTATCTTCCAGTAATTTATTACTATTTTTTGAGCTTCCAGTCACCCTTTGTTCGCTGATGTCAGTGGAGTTGAGAAGCAGCTTTTTATCTTTTTCCTGTACTCTGGCACTATCTGCCACTAAAGAAGATACAGAAGGTGACTCATCTCCAGTGAAAATTTCCCCTTTAGAATAACTATCTTTTTCGGGAAGCTTATACTGGGTTTTTCCATCCATAGTATTTGGGGGTGGAGATTTGCTAATTGTCGTGATTTTGCGATCAGGACCTTCAGCATATTCCAATGTCGACAATGAGTAAAAGTTGCTTATTTTTCTTGTTTTTGAGGTAGCTTTTATACTGTCACTACCTATCGTTGAAGCAGTAGCTTCATTTTGCACTTTACATCTTTCTGAACGCAACTCGTTATTTACCACAGTATCATCGACTTGAGTTACTGTCTTATTCACAATGTCAGTAGCTGATGCTCGTACTCCATGATTTATGTCTGAAGGCTCAGGCAATGTAACATCTATCATATTTACTCTGGGCTTAGCTGAGAGAAATGAGCTGGGAATTCCATTATCTTCTGCCACATATAATCTGCCTTCTTGGTACCCTGAGGGTATTTTTTCGCTTTCAGGGAATGTAGTAGTGCCAGCGAATATGGGAAGAATATCCGGTTGTACTACACTAACTTTGCCAAGAGCCCTTCCGGCCAGCCTCGTAAAAAAATCGGCGGTCAACCGATCATCTCCAGATAGTAGCGTCGCCTTAAAGCACTCATTGATAATATGTCTGATTCACTCCAGCCATATACAGATGCCAGGTTATGTACCTCCAATAACAATCTTCTAGTCTCTGCTGATATCTCTGACCAGAAGAATGTCACTATATCAAAAAGTGCCTGCCATTGGTTCCTACAAGCAGCACATGTTACATCCAGTAGCAACTCGCTTCCGGGATCCAGCTCCAAAATTCCCGAGCACAATAAATTGATAGCATTCTCCTGCATATCTTCTGTTGCTATTGGAGTGCCATCACTGCTCGCCTGGAGAAGGCACTGCTTGATAATCAGGAGTCTTGCGGTTTCAATGCTGTAGGATGAGACGACTGCAAGTTGATCCGTGCTGTCCGGGAGCCTGAATATTAGCGACAGCCCATCCGATGACAGCTCATGTGCTATATCATAAGGCTCATCTGGACCTTTTACTATCATGTTCCTGGCATTGAGAGTAAACTGGATCTTCTCACCACATTTAGGACAGGCTGCGAAGCAATTCATCCCGTCGCCAAAAATTCTACTGCGTATCTCCAGCAACAGAGCATCTCTCCTGCCAATAGGCAGTGAAGCCAGCTTATTTCGGGTAGAGCCCGAACATGAGGCTGATAATATGAGCAGGGCTCGCTCGATAGGATGCATTCTGTGCCCTAGCTCCCAAATGCGGATGATATCATGAGCAGATAGGGGCTTCACTTCCTGGATCATACCGGTGGCTCTGTGAAGCTCGGCTCTTCAGGCTCAGACACGTTATAATCACGCTCCCAGCCTTCATTTTCCAGCTTGATATGCTGGATCAGAATGGTATTAGCATTGGCATCCAGGTCGGCCATTGCCTGGTATTCGGACACCCAGCAGCGAAACAGATTATACGCCAGAGCTAACTGACCTGCCTCATTATAAACCTCTATGGTAATATCCTTCCTAAAATCTTTGAGAGAGACTTCGGCACCGAGACCCGAACCATAATTCCAGACCTTATTTGCCCATTTTTCGAACTCTGTATCGTGAGTGACCCCTCTTTCAAGAGTGACAGCTTCATACTCGGTTCTACCTGGAGATTTTCGAGTACTGCTTGGATCTCCGCCTTCACGGTGCTTGACAACTTCCGTAGTCCTCTTCAAACCACCAACTTTGCTGACCCCCGCAACATATTTGCCATCCCATTTTACTCTGAACTTAAAATTCTTATATGGGTCAAAACGCTGTGAATTAACGCTAAACTGTGCCATGTGAGATCACCTCTTATGTCTGTATTTCCCCTGCTAGCTGCTGTATTTTAATGATGACAAACTCTGCAGGCTTTAACGGAGCGAAGCCTACCAGGATATTCACTATGCCGCGGTTGATATCATCCTGAGTCGTAGTCTCTTTATCGCATTTAACCAGGTACGCCTCCTTAGGCGTTTTTCCCTGAAATGCTCCCTGCCTAAAGAGGTTGTGCATGAACGCTCCGACATTCAGCCTGATTTGTGCCCAGAGAGGCTCATCGTTTGGCTCGAAAACGACCCACTTCGTACCCCTGAACAGGCTCTCCTCGATATAGAGCGCCGTACGCCTGACAGGAATATACTTCCATTCGCTTGCAAGAGCATCGGCCCCTTTCATTGTCCGTGAACCCCAAACTATCGTACCGATAGTCGGAAACGTCCTGAGACAGTTGATACCAAGCGGGTTCAATTCGCCATTCTCCCCATCGGTCATTGTATAACTTAGTTCGCTCACTCCAAAGAGCTTGGCGTCTATACCTGCTGGAGCTTTCCAGACTCCCCGCTGACTGTCGGTACGGGCGAAAACTCCTGCGATTGCCCCGCTGGGTGTAAATGTATACAATAAATTGTTCTTAAGCTGGTTAGCCATTTTTATCCTTGGGAAGAAGATAGCTGCATTTTCGCCAGGCAGAGCACTAAATCCTTTTGCATCATTTAGGGCCAGGGCAGGAGTGGTCGATCCTGAAGGGAGGTCTACGAGAAGCATGGCACGACGATTTCCACAATATATGGCAGCGTTAGCATAGGTGATGGGATCAAGGTCAGTTTCAAACGTTAGCGGTGGTAAACATAGAAGGTTAAATATGTCAGCGTCTTCCAGGGCTCGAACACCTTTTTTATCCCCCTCGACCCAAATATCAGAATCAGTAATATCATCACCGTCATTTCCGGAATTATCTTCAGCAGCCTTATAATCTACTTCATTTGGAATAGGCATGCCTTCCGGGAGATTCTTCACTCTCAAATATTTAGACTGCTGTTCTAAGACTCTTGTAATAAAAGATGGAGAGTTTTTATCGAGAGAAAGGTTGCGCAATATCTCTATATCGCCGGTTCCAGTACCTTTCAAGTCTACTTTTTTATCATCTATATCGCCAGGTGCGGGATCTCTTACTATCAGGTTGAACAACTTACGATCCGAATTATCTATATCTCCTTCGCTCGTATCATAGTTTACGGACACTCTCAAGTTCTTACCCCATGAACCAGGACTGGCCGCTTCGAGGGTCAGTTGATCCGTCGACCCTGACGTTTGTAAAGGATCCAAGCGGATCTCCGCCGTTTTGGCTGTGGACGCGCTGGTTTCCGGGTCAATATGGACAACGCGCACGATTATTGCTTCCGTTCCTCCGTTGAGAAAATATTGTTGAACAGCAAAGCTCATTGTACTTTTTTCCCAGAGCCCACCAAATATTCTATTAAAGTCACTGAAACTGTGAATTACTATGGGCTTATTCACATCGCCTTTTTTAGCTCGGCCTACGAATGCCGTCATAGAAGTACTTACACCCGTAATCGTGTAAACTCCACTTGGCACCTCTTGAATGTATACACCTGGATAAGTCGTCTGCATATTTGTCACCTTCAGAGCTTATTATGTTACTTTAAGTCCGATAAGGATCTTTATTTTAACAACGTCCGGCGCAGTAGTCCCCTTAGTGTATGAAAATAAAAGCTGTGTGGGTACGGAATGCAACATAGTTACGGAACTATTGCCCATAAGAAGGTGAGGCTGGTCGAGTTTGAACGGGGCACCGTCACTAGCATTAACCTTATACGTAACAAAATTATCCGGGTTCTTACCATCTCCATACCAGTTCGAAGTGATAGCCAGCAGAAGCATTTCGCCTCCCACAGTGCTTGGGAGCTTGACTACCGTTGCGGGTTCGGCCGTTTTAATATCAACATCTATCATTTCATAAGCCTGTACTTCCATTACTCGGTTCACACTTATGCTCGGGCCGTTCTGTACGCCGATATTCGCTGTAATAGTTATTTTTTCGGTCATCAGTGTACCTCCATATAGATAGCAGCAGATGCTGCAGTTGTGCTACGACTAATCATCAAACTAGAAGATATCGAGTCTCGAAACTCCATATCATCCACAGTAGATGAAACTAATAAAATATATTTACACATCAATTGCCCTCCAGAATTGACAAGTTGTACAATGATACATCACCATGATACTAAGAAAGCGTTTTATAGTCCTCAAAACAAAAAATCAATGTTTATTAAAGGAGGAAATGCACTTATGGTCACGTACCGAAATCTCTTCACTATTTTAAACCTAGATGAACTTCAAAGAAATACTGGAGAAGAAATAATGGGAAAGGTTTTCCGTGTTTTTCTATTGTTATCGAATTTTGAGTGACTTAATTGTAAATCAGTACATTTAAAACTATAGTTT
>DATMYS010000513.1:0-2050 GCA_035560835.1 Methanosarcina sp. | reverse complement strand
AGGCCGCAGCCAAAGTAATGATGCCTGGTGAGCTTCCATCCTCAAAAACAATTGTGCTGAAATTTTGCAATAATCTGCAAAAATTTAACTTACATTTGTCCCTAAAATTTACTATATCCCTAAAATTTACCTGTATCCCCCAAAATAATGGGATAAAAACACAGATTACAAAGTCGTCTGATAAATCAGAGTACTAAATCAGAGTACATTATAAATAAGCATGTGTGACATAACGCCGCATCATCCTGTGGCTGTTGAAATAGTAGGCTATCATGCCTATGGAATTGTTGATTAGCTTAACCCACTCATCCTTGCGGTCGTAGTACATGGGGACTATGATATAATACAGCTTACTGTAAAGGTCGCTGAGTTCGGCAGCTTTTGCTTCTTCTTCGGAAAGTTTTTCTTCGGGCTGAGGGCCCATTGCCCAGCCGGTTACACCTTCAATCCAACCTTCAATCCACCAGCCGTCGAGTACGCTGAGATTTACAACTCCGTTGTGGGCAGCTTTCATACCACTTGTGCCAGAGGCTTCATAGGGGCGGGTTGGTGTGTTCAGCCAGAGGTCAACTCCCGAGACCATTTTTGCGGCAAGGTCCATATCATAGTTTTCAAGAAAAACAATCTTTATTTCTTCTCTCAAAATTTCAATGTTTTTGAAAATGTCCCTGATAAGCTGTTTTCCGGCTTCGTCATGCGGATGAGCTTTGCCTGCAAAAATAAGTTGAATTTTGCCCCGTCTGTTTATTTTTTTGAGCATTTCAAGGTTGGATAAGACAAGGGTTGCCCGCTTGTACGTGGCCATGCGCCGTGCAAAGCCGATTGTCAGGGTCTCGTAGTCCATGCCCACGCCTGTCCTTTTGTTCACTTCATCGATAAGGGTTTTTTTCGCGTTCCAATGGGCTTCCCAGATCTCAGTGTCCGGAATTCCGTCTATTCTTACCAGAAGTTCAGGTTCATTTGCCCAGCCAGGCAGATAGCGGTCATACAGTTTCCTGAAATAAGGGGAAGTCCAGGTATATGAATGGACACCGTTTGTAATTGCCTGGATTTTGTAACCCGGAAAGAGTTCGCTTGAGATCAGGCTGTGCCTCTTTGTGACTCCATTGACATAGTTCGACAGGTTAAGGGCAAAAAGGCTTGTATTAAAGCGGTCGGCTCCTCCAAATCTTCTGAGGACATCCACACAGTTTTTGTCCTGGATAAGGTCCTCTACAAGCCCGTAATCAAATTTGTCATGTCCTGCTTCCACAGGGGTATGTGTTGTAAAAATACAGAGCTCCTTGACCTTCACAGGGTCAATGCCGTTGCATCTCAGGAGCTCCAGGCCGAGCAGGCTTGAGTGTCCTTCGTTCATGTGATACTTCCTAATCTTGAAACCAAGTGAATCAAGCATTCTTACGCCCCCTATCCCAAGTACTATTTCCTGCTTGAGCCTGTAGCGCTGGTCTCCCCCATAGAGATAATCCGTAATTCTACGATCTTCCCAATCGTTCCCCTCGACATCGGTATCAAGGAAGATAATGGGTACACAGCCTCCTGTAAGGCTTTTACAGTTATACAGCCAGGCCCTGATTTTAACGTCCCGATTTTGGATTTTTACGCTTACCTCTTCTGCAAGAAGCGTCATAAAACGGGCAGGATTCCATTCTTCGGTGTGCTCTACCTGGTTTCCGAAAGAGTCAAGAATTTGCCTGAAATAGCCTTTATTGCTCACCAATGTTACTGCTACCAGCGGAATATTCAGATCCGCTGCCGAGCGAATAGTATCCCCTGCAAGTATGCCCAACCCTCCAGCATAAGTCGGGATTTCACTGCTTAACCCAATTTCCATAGAAAAGTAAGCAATCTTCTGTCCTTTCAATACTCCCTGAAGGTCATTCATATTGTCAAGTTCGCCCCCATCTTATTTTTAGTAGAGATATGTCAAAAAATATATTATCTGTTATAATAGTGAAATGCCAAATATATCCACTGTAGAGAGACTTAAAACTTTAATAAGTAAACCGATAACTTAGAGGATTTTCTTATAATCTATCATAACACCTTA
>DATMYS010000512.1:0-7609 GCA_035560835.1 Methanosarcina sp. | reverse complement strand
AAATTTAGTGCGAGGGATGGGATTCGAACCCACGAATTCCTACGAAACTAGGCCCTCAACCTAGCGCCTTTGACCTGGCTGGGCAACCCTCGCATAGTGGATATCTTACAAATAAAGAATAAGAAATTCTTTACAAAAATGACTTTCAGAAACGTATGAAATTTGAAATTGTTGAAGTTAAGTGTTTGAAGTTGACAGATTAAGAAATTTAGTGCGAGGGATGGGATTCGAACCCACGAATTCCTACGAAACTAGGCCCTCAACCTAGCGCCTTTGACCTGGCTGGGCAACCCTCGCATTTCGTTTAAATCTGTGTTTAGTACTGTTTCTTTTTAATTATCCGGCGTGCCTTACGCCTTGCACTCCCTCACAATATCGTGGATAATATATAAACATTTCGAGTCATGAGAGTCACCGGAAATAAGTTTTGGAAGAATGTCAATAAGACAGAGTGGCTCCTGCAGTACTCAGGTGCAAAACAATAATAGATAAGGCGTAGAAAGTCCAGAGAAACATCTGCTCATTGAAATATTCAGGACTCTATGGGCTTAGATCTTAAAAAATTGGATATGGGCCTGTACCCGAGCTGGAGCTCAGAACTGGTCCAAAATACTCAAAAGTTCTTCAGCTTTGCCTTTGATCACATCTGCTGCATTAAAGGCAAGGTCTATGGCTGTATAAGAACCATCGGACTCCATTGTAAACACAAAAGCGTTCTCATTGAAGCCAATGTTTATTGCGTGAATGTCACAGACCTGCTCGCAGAGCCTACAGAGTGAGCATTTCAGGATATCTTCGTCAGAAACTCTGGCACCTGACTCTTCAAACCGTATAATGCCTTTAGGACATTCGGCTGCACAGTGCCCGCATGCGTCACAATTTTCAATTGTTATAATAGGCACATTCTTGTAGCCGCAAGCAACTCCTGCCTGCCATTTAACACTATCTCTGCCGTAGCCCATGTGAGCGATGGCCTCAAGCACAAGCTTCTGTCCTTTTTTCAGCTCAACTATCGGGATATTGGGGTCAGCCGGCTGTATCTTCGGATCAGAGGAGATAAGATCCCGTGAATAAACTGTGCCCGGACCTTCTGCGCTGAGGGTTAAGGAAACCTCGCAGGCAGGACAGCCCTCTCCTCCACATACATCGCATTCTGCCTGTGGCACATACGTCTCTACATCCGTAACAATTGGGATTAAGGACAGACGTAGAGCCAGCTGCTCATCATAGAGTACCGAGGTGTTGTCATAAAGGTTCACATACTCAATCGCAAGCGTAGGTACATCTGCGATCATGGCGCGCCGAATGCCGTTGGCAAAAGATGTGCTAACTTTTGAAAGCACGAATTTTGCAGATCTATCCGATAACTCCAGAATGTCTACTTCCATCGTCATATTCCTTAATTTCCCTTATATTTTAATGCATTCAAAAAAAAAGAATTTTAGAAGAATTCCCTGAAGAATTCTCTTATACACGTCTTCCGCCTTTCGGACGAGTGCCGTCGTGCGGGACAGGAGTGACATCTTCAATCCTGCCAATCCGGATTCCTGCCCTTGCAAAAGCCCTGATTGCAGCCTGAGCACCAGGACCCGGACTTCTCTGCTTATTCCCGCCAGGTGCTCTTACCCTGATATGGATGCCGTGAACGCCCTTGTCCCTGAGCTGGTCAGCAAGCTGTCCTGCCATCTGCATGGCAGTATAAGGAGAGCTCTCGTCTCTTGCAGCTTTTACAACCATACCACCGGAAGACTTTGCAATGGTCTCAGCCCCTGTGATGTCGGTTACAGTAATAATAGTGTTGTTAAACGAAGATTTGATGTGAGCTACGGCCCATTTCATGTCTGCCATGATTATCTCCTCCCTCTCTTCCTCTTTCCGCCGCCTCTTTCAGGAGGTTTCTCTCTAGCCTGTTTTGCTTCTGCAACAGCCCTCAAAGTAGTTGTGCTGTCTGCAAGGAAAGATGCCACCTGCACAGGTCTTTCAGGGTGGGATTCGCTAATGAGCGGAGAAGTTGAATAGTATCCGATGTGCATTTCATCTTCCTTGGAGACGAGCATTCCCGGAATTGTAGCCTTTCTGCCGTTTATTGCGATGTGCCCATGAGTGATAAACTGGCGAGCCTGGATGACTGTCCTGGCAAGCCCGAGACGGAGAACCTGAGTCTGGAGTCTCCTTTCGAGAATATTTTCAGTTTTTAAAGAGAGAATGTCGTCAATGTCAGCATCCTGCTTGATGATACCGTAGCGGATAAGCTTCGCAAGAATTTCTTCGGACTGAGTCTTCTGATGTCCTTCAAGTCCTCTTTCCTGAGAGTTTGCAGCGCTTGCAAGTAATGTTCTGGCTTCAGACCTGTACATCCTGAGCTTACTGGCTGCTTTCCAAACTTCCCTCTTGTTCCTGAGGCCGTATGCCTTTACAAGCTGAACCTCAGATGCCATCCTGGCTTCCTGCCAGGGGTGCTTAGGAGTCTCGAAACTTTTACTTTGTTTACCTGGATATGCCATTTAAAATCACCTAACCGGGAAAATCACTTCTTCCTGCTGACACCGACAGTTGATCCGCGGCGGCCTGTAGATTTTGTTCTCTGTCCTCTGACCTTAAGGCCTCTTTCGTGCCTGAGTCCTCTATAGGCGCGGACCTTTTTCAGGTTGTTAATATCTTCCCTGAAAGTCAGTACGATATCCGTTCCCAGCAGGTGCCTGTCCTGTCCTGTTGCCAGGTCTTTTTGCCTGTTTAACATCCAGGATGGGACAATATCCTCAAAATCCCCGATTGCGCTGTCTAACTTTGCCACTTCTTCATCTGGCAGGTATCCAAGTGTAGCAGTAGGGTCTACCCCTGCGCCCTTCGCAATAAGAATAGCGGTACGCCTCCCGATTCCCGGAAGACCTGTAAGGGCGTATTCAACGGGTTTTGCCCCCTGCAAGTCGGTATTCATAATCCGAACAAGATGCCTTAATTCTTCATTATTCTTTTCTTCTACCATATACTCCCTCCAGGGGAACGCATACAGCATCCTGTAGCCCCTGATCGAATACCCTAAAAGAATACACGAAAAAGTCAGGAGCAGCTCTCTAAAGGAGCTTCTTTACAGCACATACTGATGAGTTGATTTACATGCAGTTACCAGTATATAAGGATATCTAAGGATACCTGCACCGAATTTCTTACTGAATATAGGTCTCCTGCCAGGTAAAAGAAAAAACTTATAGTCGATATTTATATAAAAATGTTAAAGTATATGAAAAAATTAGTGAAAAATCTACCGCTTATCCAAGTGAGGAGAGTCTGACGCCGAGGGGGAGATTCGAACTCCCGAGGGGCTAAGCCCCACAAGCTTTCCAGGCTTGCGCCCTACCACTAGACTACCTCGGCACATTACAATAAAAATTACATCTGGACTTTGGTCAAGCTTTCTTTTAGAAAGGTTGTTATTACGCCACTACTAGGAGTTTTTCGCTCAACCTTTTTTTGAAAAGGCTTGTGGCACGACTTATACCATAACGGAATAGTGATATATAAACTTTATTCTAAAAGAAGGATTTTCTAAAAGAGTTTTATAGGTTAGGGCTTAACACTATACTCTTTTTACTCATTTTTATTCCAACCTTTCGGATAAGTTCCCGCCTCCATCATAACCCGGACTGAGGTCGCTGCAAGCCCTGTCGAGGCTTTGAGGAGCTCTTCTGTACTCATTTCAGCTTTTGCAAGGGCAATGAACTCACCCTTAAGAGTAAACAGCGCTGTTAGCTCCCCTTTCTTAAGGTTTGAATCCAGGCTTGTTATGCCCGGAACTGCCAGAGTAGCCCCTGAGCAGACCGCATCTACTGCGCTGTCCCGCAGAATAATCCTGGGAAGATGAGATACAGCCATTTCCATTGGCATGATTACTCGCCTGATTTCAGACTCATCCCCGTCTTCCTTCCAGAGTATATATGCATCTTTGAGATCCTGGAGGGTTACAAGCGTTTCTTCGGTAAATGGGCCTGCTTTTGTCCTCCTGAGTTCCTGCATATGTCCGCCACAACCAATAGCAAGCCCTATATCATGGCAGACCTTCCGGATATAAGTTCCGGCTTCACATCCTACGCGAAAGAGCACAAAACTGCCTTCAATTTCAAGCACTTCAAGGTAATAGACCGTCCTTATCCTGATAACGCGTTTGACAGCTGACTTGATAGGAGGCATCTGGTAGACAGGTCCTGTAAATTCCTCACAGACCTTCCTGACCATTTTTTGAGGCATTTCCTTATGAAGCTTCAGAAGACAAACATATTCCTTTCCGGAAAGACGCAGAGCAGGAACCGCCTTTGTAGCCTTTCCGAGCAAAGTGGGCAAAAGCCCTGTAACCTTGGGATCAAGTGAACCTGCATGCCCTGCCGTACTCACGCCAAGAATAGCTTTTACCCAGGCTGCAACCTCGTGACTTGTCGGCCCCTTTGGTTTATCAATATTTACAACCCCTTTCTCGATATACTCAAGGATAGGACGCTTTTCGGGGTAAGAGCCGTAAGACGGATTTGTCCAGGCGCCGGATTTCCGGACCAGAGTTCTTTCAGCTTCGGATGGCAATTTGCCAGCATTTGACATAGTTTTCCAAAAACTCCTGAATTGAATTTATAGACGTAAATACGATAGGTATGCAGCGATTCCTAACACATGTATAAGTGAAAATAAACCTGAAATTTACGAGTGAAAATAAACCTGAGATTTATGAAATTGAGATTAAGAAAATTCCCGTGATGCATGTAAGAAGGAATTTCGGAAGTGTTATTTAAGAGTCATATGCCGGAACTCGCAACTACTGTAGTATATCAGTAATATCAGGTTCCATCAGGTTCCGGCAAATAAAACTCTACGCTTGTATAAAAACCCAGCCTTTGACAGAACCTGCGGAAATTACTCCGGGCCTATAAGAGAGTCGATAGCAACTCTCAGAATGTCAAGAATCTGGTACTGGTTCCATTTTTCAGAATCAATAACGATGTCGTAAATTGAGAGGTCACTAATATCGATATTGTAATAGCTCACATAGCGGAGAGCTTCAGATTTTTCTCTCTGAACTGTTCTTTCGAGCTCTTCGTCAAAAGAGACTGATTTTTCCCTCCTCATGATTCGTTTTACCCGGACATGTAACGGAGCTTTTATCCAGATTTTAAGCACATTCGAGACATCTTTAGCCATATTGCCTGCAAGCCTGCTTTCGAGGATCAGATTTTCATGACTGTGGATAACCGCCCTCTGATTTTTATCAATAGCCAGGTCAATTGAAGGATCTTTTTCGGCCATATCTCCGAATTCTACCAGGCTCATTCCCTTCTCCTTGGCTATCCTCCTGAAAGTTTCACCCGAGGAGATCAGCTCAAGTTCATAGTATTCCGAAAGAAGCCTTGAAATCGTTGTCGTCCCGCTTCCGGGAAGCCCGCTAACTGTTATCCGCATCAGACCCCACCGATATCCAGTGCCTTTCTGATAAGCTGGCTAACTCCGAGAGAAGAGATAAAGTACCAGTATAACCAGTGTTGGAAGGGCCCAAAAGCCTTAGAAGTCAAAAGTTGTTCCCCCCAGAAAGGAAAGACCATAGTAGCATTCACGTGCCCGCTGATGTAATAATAAGCCCACATGAAGAGAGGAATGGAAATGATACTGATGTAAGCCATGGGCTTGAACTGCTGCTTGGACATCTTCATCTGGTCTTCCATCATCCCCTGGCGCTGCTCCTCAAGTTTTTTCAGCATATAAGTGTTCTGGGAAAGCTGCGCCTCCCTGAATTCTTTCTGGAAAGCCTTCATGCGTTCCTGGGTATTTCTCATGAGATCCCAGTCAATTGTGTATTTCTGGATAACGGATGCATAAATACCAGTAATAATCGCCATTATCAAAAGGATTAGATGGAAATTCCCCTGCCCGACCAGAGCAAGTATGGGATTCATTAACATCCCGACGGCTTTCCCGACAGCATCCCTGAAACCCTGCCCAAGAACCATAATCCCGATCATAAGGGAAAAACCGAGAGCCAGCAGGAACCGGTCTATTTGAGTTTTTAATGTCTCCGAAACCAAGTTGTCCTCACCATTCATATTCAATAATTATTCTGAGATATTCAAATGTAGAAAAATTCCGATAATAAAAGCTTGACAAGCTTAAAGTATTGTAAAGTTGTGATAAATCAGCTTGATTACAGAGCCGATTTTAGATTATGCAGATTGTTTTGGTTAATAAGTGTTGATGTATATATAAGTTATACTATTCGATGAAATTCAGGTAAAGTCCTCTCCGGAACGACAAGAAATAATAGGAAGGCAACAGTAAGCGTCCTCTTATGCATATCCAGCAGAACATTTAGATTACGTTTCTATTCTATAGTATTAAACGTCATTATTCTATATGCATTAACCTTTTCTTTCACGATGGGGTTGTATTCATATAAAGGTACCTATACCCAAACAGGAGTCTCCTGAAACCACCAAGAGTTTTGAACTTCAAATACGTTTAAATATATTCTAATAATTTATCATAATTTGAAATACAACCTGGAAAGCCTGAAAGATGAAATTATATCGAGGTTTCAGGAGGAGTTTAAAAAATGCAGCTTCCAAACCCCAATGGACAGTTCCCGAAAATAAGTAGTAAAGCCTTGATATTCGAGACTGCGCTGATAGTAGGAAATGTAACTATTGAAGAAAACGTATTTGTCGGACCGAACGCCGTGATCAGGGCAGACGAACCCGAGTCTTCAATAGTTATCCAGAGCGGTTGTAACGTTCAGGATAATGTTGTAATTCATTCCCTTTCTAGTTCCGAAGTAAAGATAGGCAAAAACACTTCTCTTGCACACGGGTGCATAGTACATGGGCCCTGTGAGATTGGAGAAAGAGCTTTTATAGGATTCGGTGCCGTAGTATTTGACTGCAATCTGGGAAAAGATACTCTGCTTCTCCATAGGTCCGTTGTTCGCGGAGTCGAAATTTTCCCGCATAAAATGGTGCCTGATGGAGCCATCATCACAGACCAGAAAGCTGCAAGCATGCTCGAAGATATCACGACAGACCTTGCAGAGTTTAAAAAATCCGTTGTCAGAGCAAATCTTGAGCTGGTAAAAGGGTATAGAAGCCTGCAGTCTCAAATCCAAACTTTGCCTTTGAGTATATTACAGGAAAGCAAGACCGAAGAGATTAAAAGCCTTGAAAATTCAGATTGAAGAATTCTCTGGATTAGGTAGTATTTCAATCAATATTTCGAGTAATTAAAATATTCCAAGAATTTTCAATGTTAAAGGTATTTTCCATTCAGTTTTTCCAGAACTTTTTTCCCCTCATCGGTCAGGATATACTTTCTCCATGTGGTTTTGTCAGGAGTCAAACACTGAATTAAGCCCTTACTCTCAAGTTCCTTCAAAGCGTGGCTGATATTCTGTGTGGATCGGCTTGCCTCATGGGCAATATCTGAAGCCCTTACAAAAAGGTGTCTTTTCATGGAATCCATAAGAATCAAACGGCGATCAACGCTGATAACCCAGTTAACCAGTTCATCGATCGAGTTTTCAGTCATGTTAACTCAGCTTCTCCGTCATGTAGTTTTTGTTGACATAAATAGCCACATATTATTT